>JAYWIB010000047.1:0-5272 GCA_043789265.1 Chitinophagaceae bacterium | reverse complement strand
AAAGAAATGATGACCCTAAATCGGCGAGCCGCCCCTTTGATAAAGACAGGGATGGTTTTGTAATGGGCGAGGGTGCAGGCATATTTGTAATAGAAAGCCTGGAGCATGCACTGGCACGGGGCGCTCACATTTATTGCGAAATAGCAGGCGGTGGTGCTACTGCAGATGCTCACCACATTACAGCCCCACATCCCGAAGGGCTGGGTGCACAAAATGTAATGAAAGCTGCATTGAAAGATGCCGGTATGCAGCCCGGCGATATTGATTACATCAATGTACACGGCACTTCCACACCATTGGGAGATATTGCTGAAACCAAGGCAATATTAAATGTATTTGGACAGCATGCGTATGAACTCAACATTAGTTCTACCAAAAGTATGACGGGTCATTGCCTCGGTGCAGCAGGTGCGCTGGAAATGCTTGCCTGTATCATGGCCGTTACTAAAAATATTGTTCCGCCTACCATCAACCATTTTACTGATGATCCGGAACTGGATTCAAAACTTAATTTTACATTTAATAAGGCGCAGCAACGTACCGTAAATGCTGCACTCAGCAATACATTTGGTTTTGGCGGACACAATGCCTCTGTTATTGTAAAAAAATATGTTGCCTGATTAACTGCTTATTTTTGCTTTCCTCTTTTTTCGTTTATCGTTATAAATTTTTACGGACACATCTGTAAATACATTTACTTTATATTTATAGCCGGATGAAAAAGGCGGTGCTTTTTTTACCCGCCATATAACCCGTAAAATTTTCATGGAAGTAAAACAAAATAAACTGCTTGCTCTTTTATTAAATGCATGGATACTTATTCCTGTATTTTTTTATTTTAAAATGGTGAATGAGTATGCACTCAATCTGCCCTACAGCGATGATTACGATGCCATCCTTGGCTTTCTGAATATATTCAATGGCGCTAGTTTTTCTGAAAAAATTTCCCTGCTGTTTGCCCAGCACAACGAACACCGGATTTTATCATCCAGAATTATTTTTATCCTTTACTATAAGGTGTTTGGAAACATTAATTTCCGCCACCTGATATTTATTGCCAACCTGCAACTGGCAGCACTTTTTTTTGTAGTGGTTTTTTTTATAAAACAATCCATTCCAAAATACTGGAACCTTGCTGCCTTCATTACAGCATTGTGTATGTTTGATGTGGGCAATTTTGAAAATGCAAATTTTGCTATGGCGGGCATGCAAAACTATGGTGTTATTTTATGGTTTGCCATCAGCCTTTTTTATTACAGCAAAAATACCACAGCATCCCTGCTGTCTGCTGTTATTTTTCAGTTGCTGTGTATTTTTTCCAGTGGTAATGGCGGTATAGGCAGCCTGCTGATAACTGCTTTTACTGTGTTTTCAAAAAGCCGCATTAAAATGATTGCGGGCATTTTATCATCCCTGATTTTTATCCCGCTTTATTTTTTTCACTACAGCAAAGCCGCGGCTGTGGCAGGTACCAATATACCTGACAGCATTAGTTATTTTTTCCAGTTAACAGGCGGCATATTCGATTTTGATTTATCACTTTACATTGGCGTGTGTATTATTGTGCTGTTACTAATTTGCTTGCCTGTTACAAAAAAAATACAGTTTAAAAACAATACACTTCCATTGTTTTGTTTGTTGCTGTTTGTACTGGCTTCAATGGCTACCGTTTCTTTTTTTAGAAGCCATGTACAGGGTATCCATTTTTATACCAGCAGGTATTTAATTTATCCGCACCTGCTGGCAGGTTTATTATTTGTTTTTGGCTTTATACGCCTGCAGGGTAATAGGGCGCAGTGGCCCGCTGCCATTATTTTTCTGCTGATAATGCTGCGTACTTATTCGCACAATATTGAGTGGGGCCAAAGTGGATTTAATGTGGAATACACAAGACTTACCAGCACAGAGTATGTACATCCCGATCAAAAAAGAGCAAAAGCTGTAAGTGAAGAATCATGCCGGCAGGGCATTTATTGTATAGAAGATGGCAGATAAATTTGTGCAATTAATTAATAAATATTTTTTGTGAATCAATCAACTGTACTTATTGCCGGTGGCTGCGGATTTGTTGGATCCAATCTGGCGATTCTTTTAAAACAACAATACCCCTTAATAAATATTATAGTACTGGACAACCTGAAGCGCCGTGGATCGGAACTAAATATTCAAAGGCTGAAAGATGCCGGTACGGAATTTATACATGGTGATACAAGGATTAAGGAAGATTTGATATTTGACAGACCCATTGATTTTATTATTGACGCTGCCGCCGAACCTTCTGTGCTGGCAGGCATAGGTTCATCACTCGATTATGTTATTAATACAAACCTTACGGGTACCATACACTTGCTGCACCTTGCCGTAAAGCACCAGTCAAAATTTATTTTTTTATCTACCAGCCGTGTCTATCCCATAGCCTTGCTCGAAACAATAAATTACATACAAGGCAGCACACGTTTTACACTTTCTGAAAATCAGCCGCTGCAGGGCGTAAGCAAAAATGGTATCAGTGAAACATTTCCACTGAACAAAGCAAGGTCAATATATGGCGCCACCAAACTTGCATCGGAACTGATGATGGAAGAGTTTAAAGAATTTTTTGGTGTACAGTATGTAATAAACAGGTGTGGTGTAATAGCAGGCCCTTACCAAATGGGCAAGGTGGATCAGGGTGTAATTACCTTATGGATGGCACGCCATTACTGGAAAAAAGAAGTGGCTTATTTTGGCTACAATGGCACCGGTATGCAGGTAAGAGACGTATTGCATATACAGGATTTGTTCAGGCTGGTGGAATATCAAATGCAGCAATTCGAAAAAGTGAATGGGCAAATATTTAATGCAGGCGGCGGGTTAGCATGCAGTGTATCTCTGCAGGAATTGACTGCTTACTGTGCCGCAATAACTGGAAATAAAGTGGCTGAAAAAAAAGTGTATGAAAACAGAAAGGGAGATATTCCGGTGTACATATCTGATAACACAAAAATAAAAACCATTACCGGATGGCAACCTCAAAAAAGCATGGAAGATATATTACAGGATGTTTTTAACTGGATACACAGCAACGAAAAACAACTTAAAGCAATCCTGGACAATTAGGCGGAGCCGGAAGATTTTTTTTGTTTGCATTTAAAAAATTGTTTGAAAGATGAAGTTAAGTGTGGTGATACCTGCCTACAATGAGGCGCTAAATCTTCCGTATACCCTCGGTGCTTTTTATGCTGCACTGCAAAAAGAAAATATTCATCATGAACTGCTGGTGGTAAACGATAATTCAAAAGATGATACCGTGTCTGTCATATCTTTTTTGCAGCAGTCCATTCCCACATTGCAAATGATACACAATCCACCTCCTTACAATGGTTTTGGATTTGCCATTCGCAAGGGGCTTGAAAATTTTACTGGGGATTGTGTGGCTGTGGTGATGGCTGATTTATCAGATTCGCCGGATGATCTTGTAAAATTTTACCGGGTATTTGTAAATGAAAAAGTGGATTGTGTTTTTGGTAATCGCTTTGCCAAAAAAGGTTTGGTAGAAAATTATCCCCAAAAAAAACTTGTACTCAATCGCATTGTAAACCGCATGATAGGAATAGTTTTTAAAATAAGGTATTACGATTTTACCAATGCTTTTAAATTGTATTCAAAAGAAACCATTCAGGGATTGCAACCTTTATTATCTCCGCATTTTAACCTTACAGTAGAATTATCTTTAAAGGCAGTAGTACGTGGCTACAGTTATTCCATAGTACCCAATACCTGGAAAAACAGGAAACATGGTGTATCTAATCTGCGGATAAAAGAAATGGGCAGCCGTTATTTTTTTATTGTAATGTATTGCCTGATAGAAAAATATTTCAGCAGGGGCGACTTTAAAAAGAAATGGTAAATCTTACCAAAAAAAGTTACTTTCGGGAAAACAATATTCCTTTTCATTTTGCAATTCATTAAGGATTTTTTTACCGCAGATATTAAAAAGAAAGAGTTTAAAAAACAACTCACTAATGTACTCGGCTTTACACCAGGAGAGCTGAGCTTGTATATAACTGCACTCAGCCACCGTTCGGTAAGAGAAGGCGCTGATGAAAACAATGAGCGGCTGGAATTTTTAGGCGACGCCGTATTGAGTTCTATTGTGGCGCATTATCTTTTTATGAAATATCCTTATAAAGGCGAAGGTTTTTTAACCGAGATGCGGAGTAAAATGGTAAACCGCCAGCAGCTAAATGATATAGGTATAAAAATGGGATTGAAAAAAATTACCATTTACAACAAGCAGGATAACTCTCTAAAAATTTCCCAGATATTTGGTAACACACTGGAGGCATTGATAGGTGCCGTATACCTTGATAAAGGGTACAGCAAAACAAGAAAATGGGTGGAAAAATATATTATATCCACACATATTTTTCTGGACGATTTGGAAAGCCTTGAAATAAACATCAAAAATAAATTGTACGGCTGGGCCAATAAAAATGGTAAGGCGCTGGAGTTTGAAACGCTGAATGAAAAATTTGAAAATGGCCGCCGTCTTTTTACCATTGGCGCCACAGTAGATGGCGAACTGGTAGCCCAGGGCAAAGGCTACAATAAAAAAGACGCTAGCCAGATTGCTGCACAGCTTGCTGTTAATAAGCTGGGCCTATAAATTTTCACAAAATTCTTTCTTGTATCTTAGTTATCCTTTCGTTGGTAAATATTAATTACTATCTATGAACTTTGGTATTCTCGGAAGCGGCAGTTGGGGTACAGCCATTGCAAAAATTCTTACCGATAACGGCCAGCACATTCACTGGTGGGTGAGGAGCGAAAAATCAATTGAACAGATAATGCTGCGCCGCCACAATCCCCAATACCTCAGTACTGCATATTTTGATGTATCCGCACTTTCATTAACCACCGATGCTGCTGAAGTAATACAGCAATGTGACTGTGTGGTGATTGCTGTGCCTTCGGCCTATGCCGCCTCCGTGTTGCTTTCACTGGATAAAAATATTTTTAAAGGAAAAAAAATAGTCAGTGCCATCAAAGGTATTTTACCTGATGAAAATTTATTACTGAATGATTTTTTAAAAAATGAATTTGGCTTTCCATTGCAGGATTATTTTGCCGTACTGGGGCCATGCCATGCAGAGGAAGTGGCCGCAGAAAAATTATCCTATTTAACTTTTTCGGGTGTAGATGAAAAACTAACTCATGAAATTGCCGGGCATTTTAAAACTGATTATTTAAATACCATTGAAAACAATGATATCTATGGTGTGCAGTTTGC
>JAYWIB010000046.1:0-5283 GCA_043789265.1 Chitinophagaceae bacterium | reverse complement strand
CTGCGGGTATTTTTTTTGTGAGCAGCAGTAGCTTCATATTGCTTTTTTGCCGTTGCTTAAAAATTGAAAATGCTTTCAGGAGATTAATCAGGTTGCTGCCTTCATGTACCGGGCCACTGAATAAAAAATATTCTTTTGATGCGGCATATTTTTCTTTTACAGATTGTTTTTCTTCAAAACTAAGTGGCTGAAAATTAGTGCCGGCACCCGGATAAACCGTGTGTATTTTTTCAGGATGCAGTTTATATTTTGTGCTGAGGGCAAGCGCAGTAGCCTGAGAACTGGCAATAATAGCCGCGGCTTTTTTTAAATAAGCATACACGTTAGATTGAATAAACCCTGCATATTTTTTTGACCATGCTGCCTGCTGGTGCGTAGTTAATACGTCGTTTACAAAAACAAACTGCGGCACCCGGGTACGCATGCTGCATACCATATCCGCATGTACCAGCGCATCGGCACCATACTTACGCACTGCTGCAGCCAGCTTATAGTTAAACCAGTATTTCCACATCAGTGTATTGCCGGATGCGGAAGCTATACGAATCTTTTTTACGTTGGCTGCGTCAGGTACCTGCGTTGATGGTGAACCTGACTCAATAAAAATAAATTGATGATTGGGTTGATCAATTACTATCCGGCTAAAACATTTTTCAATAAAGTAATTGCTGTGTGTATTGCCCGGCAAAATCCTGGTATTAACTGCAATGATCATTGTTGAATTGGTTTGTACCTGCGCCGTAATTCAGCCAGCTTAGTGTATGTGGGTTGTAAATGGAGCAGCCTACTTAAGCAGTTTCAGTTTTACAGTTTCTATCCGGGTATCGCTTACACTCAAAATATCAAACTGGTAATTGCCTGCGGTAAAAGTTTCTTTTTGTTTTGGTATTTCATCCCTGTTCTGAATAATGAAACCACTGAGTGTTTCAGTTTCTTCACTGTCAGGAAAATTGAGTCCGTATTTTTCTGTAATGTAATCCAGTTCCAGCCTGCCGCTAAAAATAAATTCAGTGGTTGACAATTGCTTTTCTACAAACTCTTCAGTATCAAATTCATCCTTTATTTCACCAAAAATTTCTTCCAGCAAATCTTCCATGGTTACAATGCCGGCCGTGCCGCCAAACTCATCCACCACCCACGCAATGCTCTTTCTTTCTTTACTGAATTTATTCATCAAATCTGTAGCGCTCATGCTTTCGGGTACAGCAGGTATGGGCAACAGTACGGTGCGTATATCCGGTGGGTTTTTAAATAAATCCAACTGGTGTACATAGCCTGCAATACTGTCAATATTATTTTCGTAAACCACCAGTTTGCTCAACTGCGTGCTGATGAATTTTTGTTTTACATTTTCAATATTGGTACTGATATCTATACCTTCAATCTCTTTGCGGGGGATAAGGCACTCCCGTACTTTTGTTTCACTCAGCGACAGGGCATTCTCAAACAATTCTTTATTCAGTTCCGACGTATCTTCTTCATCATGGCTTTTACTCTGCTGAAGAAAATGCTCCAGGTCTATTTTAGTAAAGGCATCCTTTTTTTCATTCAGTTTTACATTGAATAAATATTTAAGAATCCACTCGGCTATATCTACAAAAAAAGATGCAATAACAGAAAAGGTGCCGTAAAAAAACTTTACCATGTAGGTGATAATACCGCTGCTGAGGATACTGTCATTCTTAGCACGGAAAAATGCTTTAAAAATAAATTCAAACAGCAGCAGAAAAACTGTAGAGACCAGTGTTTCAATAACAAGGTGCAGGTAAGGATTGGTAATGTCCCATTTAAAATCGGCAATCTGGTTGTGCCACACCCCCTGCATAAAACCGCTCCAGAACAAACCATAAATTACCAGGATAATATTAAAACCGATTAATGTGGTGCCAATAAAACGGGCAGGGCTTTCTGCATATTCACCCCAGATTTTTCCGCTGAAAGTGCCCTGCTTTTTTCTGAGTTCAATGGATAATTTATTGGCAGATACAAAAGCTATTTCAATGCCGGCGAAAAATCCGATGAGAAGCAATGAAATAAAAATACCTAAAAGTGCTGTCCAGTCCATGTTGTAAAAATAAGAAACTGCGGCGATTATTTAATGGGGAAACAATTACGCAGGCCATGCATACATCACGCTTTTAAAAAGTCACCCACTATTTTATTTGCCTGTGAGCAGGCTTTATCTAAATCATCATTTACAATGTCTTTATCAAACTGATCTTTAAAAGAAATTTCGTACGCTGCTTTGTTTACCCTTGCAGCAAGTGATTCATTTGTTTCTGTGCCACGGCTTTGCAATCTTTTTTGGAGTACATCCACGGAGGGTGGTTCAATAAAAATACTGAGACTGGAATCGGGGTATTGCTGCTTTACATGAATGGCACCTTTTACATCAATGTCCAGTATAGGCACCTGACCGTTGTTCCAGATGCGTTCCAGTTCGCTTTTTAATGTGCCATAATATTTTCCTTCATATACCATTTCCCATTCTATAAATTCATTGTGGCGGATACGTTCTTTAAATTCTTCCATGCTTATAAAATAATAATCCACGCCATCTTTTTCTGTACCCCTTGCCGGGCGTGTAGCCGCCGATACAGAAAAGGCAAGCTGAGGAAACGTACGCATTAAATAATGTGTGATGGAAGTTTTACCTGCGCCTGAAGGTGCTGTAATGATGATGATTTTATTGCAGATGGACATTTGCAAAGAAAAGAAAAAATGAAAGATAGAATGGGTTAAATTTTTTATGGATGCAGCAAAAAAATAGTGGGCAATACAGCTACATGTTTGCTGAATCAGCAAGGGAAAAATGGACTGCCTGTTAAATACAAATCAGCATTATACCCTCACAATATCCGCACCCAGCGCCTGCAGTCTTGCATCAATATGTTGATAGCCTCTGTCAATCTGTTCAATATTCTGTATGATACTTTTTCCTTCTGCACTTAATGCAGCAATCAGCAAAGCCACGCCAGCCCTTATATCCGGACTGCTCATGGTAATGCCCCGCAGTTTTTGCCCCCGTTCCAAACCGATTACCACTGCCCTGTGCGGATCGCATAAAATGATTTGTGCACCCATATCAATCAGTTTATCCACAAAAAATAACCGGCTCTCAAACATCTTCTGGTGAATGAGCACACTGCCTTTTGCCTGCGTGGCTGTTACCAGTATTATGCTTAATAAATCAGGCGTAAATCCCGGCCACGGATGATCGTAAATGGTAAGCACGCCACCATCCATGTAGCGCTGAATTTCATACAAATCCTGTGAAGGAATGTGTATGTCGTCCCCGGAAAAATTCATTTGAATGCCAAGCTGTTGAAATCTTTCAGGTATCACCCCGAGTGACTGAATGCCTGCATTTTTTATGGTAATGTCGCTCTGTGTCATGGCTGCCAGGCCAATAAAACTGCCTACTTCTATCATATCCGGCAGCATTCGGTGTTGTGTGCCGTTCAGTTTTACCACACCTTCTATGCTCAGCATGTTACTGCCAATGCCGGTTATTTTTGCGCCCATGCGGTTGAGCATTTTACACAACTGCTGCAGGTAGGGTTCGCAGGCAGCATTGTATATAGTAGTAATACCTTCGGCCATTACTGCGGCCATCAAAATATTTGCAGTGCCCGTTACGCTTGGCTCATCCAGCAGCATGGTGGTACCCGTTAGCCGGGGTGCAGCTAAATAAAAATATCCGGCACTGTTATATTGAAACGAAGCGCCGAGTTTTTCAAACCCTATGATGTGGGTGTCCAGTCTTCTTCTGCCGATTTTATCACCGCCTGGCTTTGGTATGTATGCTTTCTTAAACCGTGCCAGCATAGGCCCCGCAAGCATTACAGAGCCGCGGAGTTTGCCGCTTTTTTTATGATAGGCATCGCTGTTCAGATAATCCACATTCACCTCATCTGCCTGAAAAACGCAGGTGTCCCTGCTTGTTCTGTCAACTTTTACATTCATTTCTCCCAGTAATTCTATCAGCAGGTTTACATCAATAATGTCAGGGATATTGCTGATGGTAATTTTTTCCGGCGTAAGCAACACTGCCGAAATAATTTGCAGTGCTTCATTTTTAGCGCCCTGCGGGGTAATTTGTCCCGATAATTTTTTTCCTCCTGTTACCTGGAATGATCCCATATCTATTTTTTTGTGTCCTCCTTTTTTAACGGAAGCTGGTGAATGTTGAATGCATTAGATTTTTCATTTATGCTGCTTCATAAAAAATAAAACCCGGCATATTAAATATACCGGGGTGAAATTAATAGAAATCTTTTATCAATAATTTTTTAAAAGCGTTTTTTAAAATTCCTGCTGCTGCCTCCATTGCTGCCCCGGTTGTCCCTGCCGCCACCTCCGCCGCCACGGTTATCCCTGCCTCCGCCGCTGCGGTTGGCACCACCATTGTTACGCTGACCAAAATTTTTCCTGTAGCCGCCGCTGCCGCCATTGCTGCTGCGGTAATCTTCTCTTTCGGGTGCATCATTTCTGTGCTTTACAAAAGGGCGTGAATTAAATTCAAGTTGTCCTTCTGTAATGCTGTTTAGCTCTGTTTGTATATTGTCGTCATGTACCAGTTCTTTGTGCCAGTTGCTATAAGTAAGTTTCATGTAATAAGCAATGGAGTTGGCAAAGCCCTGGCGCTTTTCGGGGTTATCTTCTTTCAATGCTTTGTTGATAACCACCTCAATATTTTTTCCGAGATGATTGTATTTGGGATATTTTTTTGGGTAACCCAGTGGCTCTGGTTTTGCTTTAAGGGTTTCCCTTGTGGGGATGGGGTAGGGGCTTTCCACATTCAGTTTAAAGTCGCTTATTAAAAACAGGTGATCCCAAAGTTTATGACGGAAGTCTTCCACATTTTTTAAATGCGGATTTAAAAAACCCATCAGCTCTATCAGCGTCATGGCATTGCGCTGGAGTTTTTCTTTATCTTCTATGGTCAATAAATATTCCACCATCTTTTGAATGTGGCGCCCGTATTCCCTCATGGTAAGGTGGTTGCGTGTGGTATTGTATTCCATGTTCTCGGTATTAATCATACAAGCAAATGTAATGAAAAGCCTTGCACCGGGCAAGTTTGATCGTGTTGAGTATTTGTTATCATGAAAAAAACCGGCTGCTTACAAAATAGGCAAGCACAGCGCCAATGCTGTCTGCCAGCCAGTCGGTTAAATCATACTGGCGGCCCGGTACAAAATATTTTTGTATCAGTTCGGTAGTAAATCCCCACACAATGGTGGCCAGCATTATTCTCAGGTAGAGGTTGTTCTTTTGTTC
>JAYWIB010000045.1:0-1521 GCA_043789265.1 Chitinophagaceae bacterium | reverse complement strand
TAGCCAATTTGCCTAAATTAAATTTACTCACACAATACATCAATTATGTACGGCCTTACTATACACCCATTGCATCATCGCATCTAGGCTTAGCCACTACACAGGGTGATAAAGCCATGGCTGCTGACAAAGCAAAACTTGCGTGGAAAGTTTCGGGCAAAGATGTAAAGGTGGGAGTGATATCGGACAGTTACAATACAAGGTTTGGAGATCCGGCAGCACGGGATGTTATCAATGGCGATTTGCCGGGAGCAGGCAATCCTCTGTATCCGTTACCGGTAGTGGTGTCCGAAGAATATCCTTATGGCAGAGCCACGGATGAAGGGCGTGCCATGCTGCAGATAGTGCATGATGTAGCCCCCGATGCAGAGCTTCATTTCCGTACCGGATTTATCAGTGCAGGTAATTTTGCAGATGGTATTAAAGCACTGCGTGATGAAGGCTGTAAAGTAATTGTAGATGACATTACATACATCACCGAACCATTTTTTACGGATGGTATTATAGCAAAAGCGGTGGAAGATGTTACCGCCTCAGGCGTAAATTATTTTACCTCAGCAGGTAATTTTGGTGTAAAATCTTACGAAGGCATTTTTACACCAGTTGCAGGCCCGGCGGGCTATCTGGGCCAGGCGCATAATTTTGGAGGAGACAGTGTTTACCAAAATCTCACACTGGCAAAAGGTACGTACACCATCGCATTGCAGTGGGATGATAATTTTTATTCTAACGGTGAAGTAACCGGGGCACTCAATGATTTGGATGTATACCTGGTAGATCAATTTGGCACAAGGCTTTTTGGATTTAACCGCAATAACCTGGGTGGTGATCCTTTTGAAATATTACCATTTGTGGTAAAAGCAACCGTGGATGCAAAAATTATTATTACCCGAAAATCAGGCTCAGGCAACATCCGTTTTAAGTATGTTATTTTCAGGGGCGAAGGGGTTATAAAAAATTACAACCAGGGTACAGGTACCGTATTAGGCCAGGCCAATGCAGCCAGCGCCATTGCTGTGGGTGCTGTACTTTATACCAATACACCCGCTTACGGTGTAGCTCCACCCACCATTGCTTCTTTTTCTTCAAGAGGCGGAACAATAACGGATGGTGTTAACAGGTACAAACCAGACATTGCAGCACCTAATGGCGTAAACACTACTGTAGATTTTGGTGGTGTAGATATAGACAATGATTCTATCCCCAATTTCTTTGGCACTTCTGCTGCTGCGCCACATGCTGCGGCAGTAGCGGCTTTGCTTATAGAAGCAAAGAAAAAATATTCCAATGGAGAAACATTTAACGGGCAGCAAATGAAATCGCTGCTGCAGAATACGGCGATAGATATGTACAATAGCGGCTATGATGAAAACAGTGGTTACGGATTTATACAAGCTGACAGAGCATTGCAAACTTTTGCCAATCCATTCCCGCTTGTTGACAATGCTCAGATAGAAAACAATGCTGTTCCGGGTACAGATCCTGTAACGGTAATTGTAAATGGACAGTATTTTAAAAACG
>JAYWIB010000044.1:0-1523 GCA_043789265.1 Chitinophagaceae bacterium | reverse complement strand
AACTTTCAGGTATCTTGATGATTGGGATAAATATGAATTACCGTAACTGAACTCTATTTTTTGCTGCGTACCATTTTGTTGTGTTCTTAAAGCATAGTTATCGTCAGCCTGAATTTTTATAAAATTGAAAGCGCTGTCTGCATTTGATTTCAAACATTGTAACGGTCCGTTGTGATTTGTAAGCAGGTACATACAACTATTGGCACCGGTGTTTATCTGCGCCAATGCTTTAGCATCCTTATCCAGACAAAAACCTGTAAGCGATGGAGACGCGGCGAAAAAATTCCCTTTACCATCTCCTGTTAGTAAGCAGCCAATTGACGCATCATTCCATCCCGTTTGAGATTCGGGTGAATAAAAATTACCTGTAAGCAAAATGTCTGGGTTGCCATCATTGTTAAAATCATCTGTAGCTGCTCCATACACCGAAGAAAACTGACCACGGACTGGCAATGCTTTCATGTTGAAATTCCCCTTGCCATTGTTTATAAAAATGCAGGTGGCCAAAACCTGAGCAGTAAATTTTTTTGAGTCGTCAATTTCTTTTTTAGTAAAAGTGTTTTCAAAATCAGCTTCCGCATAGTGCAGGTATTCTGCAAAGCGTTTTTTTATTGAAGGCATTTGGTCGGCAATAGCATCACGAAGTGGAACTACGTATTTTATGCCTTGAGCATATTGGGTAATAATTGGTTCTGTTGTGCCATTGTTGTCAAAGTCTGACAGATACAATTCAACAGGTTCTTTTACGCTGGCTTTATATTTAGAATTGTGTCCAAAGTTTCCGGCTACATAATCCATGTCGCCATCCATGTCCACATCGCATGCAGTTAAACTGTTCCACCAGCCATTAGAATTTTCAACATTGGTAAACGAATTAAATTTACCGTTGGCATTTTTAAAAATTACAAGCGGCATCCATTCGCCGGTAAGCATTAAATCCAGGCTGCCATCGTTATCAGTATTGGTAAATAAAGCAGTGCTTACAGTGCCAATTTTTTTTAATGGCTCTGGAGTGATGTCTGTAAATATGGGTGGCAGTCCTTTTTTGCTGTCATTTCTTAATAAAAAACTCCGGGGAGCTGCCGGATAATTTCCTGCACTTATCATGCCGCCTCTGAATAAATCCAAATCACCATCTTTGTCTATATCACCGGCAATAATGCATGACCCACTTGATTGAATGGCAGGAAGGCTGTTAACTGTTAAAGAAAAATTTGCTTTACCATCATTTAAGAATAATCTGTCCCGGTAAATTTCGTCTTCGCCGGTTTTAGAACTGCCTCCGCTAACAATGTATAAATCATTATCGCCATCTCCATCTGCATCAAAAAAAATTGAAGCCATATCCGAATAAGCAGGAGAAGCAGTTAAAACTTTTGACTTGAATTTTCCGGGAGTTGTTTGAAGAAAAATTTTTCTTTGCTGGCCAATATCTCCTCCCGCAAAAAAATCATCCAGCCCATTGCCATCTGCATCACCAACGGCTATGCCGGGCCCGTTTTTAGAAAGTAAATGTGGCAACA
>JAYWIB010000043.1:0-5301 GCA_043789265.1 Chitinophagaceae bacterium | reverse complement strand
CAATAGCGGCAGCTTTTTTTTAGCGGCTCTTTTAACGGATGCAAGGCATAGCGCTAAATTCGATTTGCTTACATAAAGCATGAGTTTGCAAAACAAATCTCTAAGCATTAGAAGATATTCACTGTTAAATCATAAGAGCGTAAATTACTAATCCCGACACTGATGTTCTGTAAAAACCTTAGGAGCAAAAAAAAATAAATTGATGATGACGTAATAATTATGTCAACGCTTTAAACGCCTCCCCCATACATTCCACTATATCGCCTGCCAGCATTGCTTCCTGCGAATATTTTTTTGCGGCAATATCGCCAGCCGCTCCATGCAAATGGACACCGAGTACGGCCGCATCTGTACATGAATAATCTTGTGCAAGCAGGCCTGTAATAATACCCGTAAGCACATCACCACTGCCTCCGGTAGCCATGCCTGCATTACCGGTATTGTTAAAATATCCACATCCATCGGCGGTGGCAATAAAACTGTGATGCCCCTTTAATACAATTGTAATTTGGTGACGGGCTGCATATTGCAATGCCTTTTCTATTACTTCAAAATCATTGTCAGCAATACCAAAAAGTCTTTCAAATTCTTTCGGATGTGGAGTTAGTATAGATTCGGGCGGTAATGCATTCAGCAATGCATTATCTGCCGCCATGCAGTTTAAGGCATCAGCATCTGCCACCACAGCCTTGTGTGCTGCAAACAGTTGCCTTAGCATTTCCTTTGTTTGTACCGAGGTACCTATACCAGGTCCAACACCAATGGCCTGGTACCTGTCTAATAAATCAGGTCTGTGTGTAAGCATGGTTTCATTTTCGTCTGAACTTACCATAGCTTCGGGCAGGCTGTTTTGCATGGGGGCATATCCGCAGCGGGGAATATGGCAAGTGAGTAACCCGGTGCCGCTGCGTAAGCAGGCTTTAGCAGACAGCAAGGCTGCGCCCATTTTTCCATAACTGCCTGCTAACAGCAAGGCGTGGCCGAAACTTCCTTTGTGTGCAAAAGGATTACGTGGTTTGTAAATGGATTTTACCAAAGATGCCGTTGTTAAAAGAAAGGCAGCTTTGGTATTGTTGTAGTAGTCTGTGTGCAGCCCAATATCCAGCACATGCACCTTACCAATGTATGCACCATTTTCCGGAAGCAAAAAGGCGAGTTTATAAGTTTGGAAACTCAGCGTATTCGTTGCCTTAACCACAGCATTTAAGGCAGAAGATTTATCTGCATACATACCGCCGGGGATGTCAATGGAAATGACATCTTTTTGTAACGCATTTATATACTCAATCAACATTTTACCCATACTCTCCGGCTGCCTCAATAAGCCTGAGCCATACAGGGCTTCAATAATAACTTCTCTTTTATCCACTATTGGTAATTCATCCGGACTAATTATTACCTGCACTTTAACGCCGGTTTCCTGCACCAGCCGGGTAAGATTGGTATCAAAGTCTGCTGCATTTCTGGAGGCAATATGACAAATAAAGACCCTTACCTCTCCTCCTGCTTTTGAAAGCAGCCGGGCCATTACAAGGCCATCTCCCCCATTGTTGCCATTGCCACAAATGATACAGTAAGTATCAGCTTCCGGCAACTGGCTTTGTAACCATTGCCCACATTTGCCGGCTGCCCTTTCCATTAAATCTATGGCAGCAATGGGTTCATGCATTACGGTATATGCATCCCATTCACGTACTTGCGCTGCCGAAAAAATTTTCATCGCCTGAATTTTGCCTAAAATTGAACAAGATTTTTTAATATGCAACGATTAAAATAAGTTTTTCATCTTTCCGTGGCGGGCAATGCAGCGCATAATTTTTCGTTATGCTTAAAACAATTGTGTACACTAAAAATAATTTGGAGCCGCTTTATAATAAATAAAAAAATGCGCTGAAAAGACATTATACTTACAGCAGATTTTTTGCTGTATGTTTTATACCGTAATTTCTTTTAGTACATTTGCTGTTTTCGTAAAATAATCCCCTTCCAGATGGTTACCATAAAAAAGAAACAATTTGCCATTACCATTACCGAGCACTGGTTTGATTATAAGCCGGCCATGTCAGATTTATTTCTCCCTGTTGCTTACCGCTCATTAAGAGCAAGCGATAAAACTTTTCGTTTCGGCAAAAAAAAACTTACTAAATCAGCCGTATTATTTCTAGATAAAACTGTTGAACAAATTCATGCAGACTTTTTTACTTCTGTTAAAAGAGACATTAAAAAAGCAACCGCCGAAGGCGTTACATGTGTAATGAATAATGATGCCGCCACCTTTATAAAATTTTACAATGAATTTGCAAAAAGTAAAGGTGTGGCACCTTTATACAGGGAAAGAACGAATGAGTTTAATAAAAAAGAATGGAAGTGCAGTTATGCAATATTGAATGGAGAAATACTGGCTGCACATTCTTATTTTGAAGACAGGGAAACAGGCATAGTACGTTCGATGCAATCGGGTTCGCTCAGGTTTGATGAACAAATAAATCCACGCCAGATTGCCCAGGCCAATAAACTGCTTCATTATTTTGACATACAATATTTTAAAGAACAAGGCCTGCGGGAATATGATTTTGGAGGATGGGATGGTATACCCGGCCTGCTTGAATTTAAGCAATCATTTGGCGCAAACCCAATTGATACTTTTAACTATTTTACTTATCTATATTTATTAAAAGAAGAACTGCAGCAATTGCCGGCTGCTTTCCGCAAATCCATTCCTCATTTGCCGCTAAAAAAAATGGAAAAACCAAAGCCTGCAAACCTTGTGTCCTGAATTTTTTTATTGAGGCAGCTCATTTACATTATATCAATTGACGTGGGTTCCCAGCATTAAGCTGAATATTTTCATACACCATTTACACGGCTTATCTTAAAAAATCTGCTAATAGCTTTATGCAGTTATGGCTATACTTTTTTTAAGTAAAATCATCCCTGGCGTATCTATTGACAGTTTGCTTATGAAAGCGCACTAACTTTTACTTTACTGTTCTTTATGTATTTATTTTCTTTTAACAGCTCCCAATTCTTCACACTTATGAATTATTAAATGTTGAGTGCAAATAAAATATTTGCCGGTAAATTTTATTTTCTTAATCTTTGCCCCCTTCAAATTCAGCAGTATGATTTTCTTTTAAGGCTACTGTTTAGTACAGTCGCCACTCCTTACAGTTTTTACTTTGGCCTTAGCGGCTGCTTCCCTTATTTAATAAACTGAAAAAAGAATTTCGATAATGATCATACAGTCTGTTCAAAAAAGAATATCAGCATTTACCTCCATCATACGCCAGTCGCTGAATGGCGAACCTCAGGATTATACTACTGGCAGTATCCGGAGGGCAGTTATTTTATTAGCCATACCCATGATACTGGAAATGTGCATGGAGAGCGTGTTTGCCGTGGTGGATATTTTTTTTGTAAGTCACCTTGGCAAACATGCCACTTCCACCGTAGGCCTTACCGAATCAGTGGTTACTATCGTGTATTCGCTAGCGATAGGCATCAGCATGGCCGCCACCGCCATTGTTGCCAGGCGTATAGGAGAAAAAGACAGCAGCGCTGCATCACAGGCAGCTATGCAAACTATTTTTATTGCACTTGCTGTTACAATAGTTATCAGTATACCAGGTTTTATTTTTTCGGCAGATATATTACAACTGATGGGAGCTGAGCCGCAAGTCATTGAAACAGGTAAAGGATATACACATATTATCATGGGTGGCAGCGTGGTAATTATGCTGCTGTTTTTAATCAATGGGATTTTTAGGGGTGCAGGCGATGCCATGATGGCAATGAAAAGTTTGTGGCTCGCTAATATCTGCAATATTATTTTGTGTCCCCTACTCATACGTGGCCTTGGGCCTATACCAGCCTTTGGTCTGCAGGGAGCCGCCATGGCTACCACCATTGGACGTGGCGTAGGTGTATTTTACCAGTTGTATCATTTATTCAATGGAAAAAAACTGGTGCAACTAAGTATCCGGCAACTTAAACCGCAATGGGCCATTGTCCGCTCTGTAATTGATATTGCCTGGCCTGCTACCCTACAGTTTTTAATAGGCTCAGGAAGCTGGATTGTGCTGGCAAGCCTGGTAGTAAAAACGGGGCACAGTGATGCTTCTGCCGGCTACCAGATTGCCATTCGTATTGTATTATTTTTTTTATTGCCTGCATGGGGCCTTAGCAATGCTGCAGCTACACTGGTGGGTCAAAACCTGGGGGCAAAGTTGCCGCAACGTGCAGAAGAATCTGTTATTAAAACGGCAAAATACAATGCAATATTTATGGGCAGTGTATCGTTGATTTTGTTTGCATTTACCACTCCCATCATTTCATTTTTTACAAAAGATGCAGCAGTGGCCACCTATGCAATACAGGCAGTACGCATTGTAAGCACAGGCTATATTTTTTATGGCATCGGTATGGTAATGGCCAATGCCTTCAATGGTGCTGGCGATACCAGAACTCCCACTATTATCAACCTGTTTGGCTTTTGGTTTTTTCAGATACCGCTGGCTTATTTTTTATCCACTACCATGCAATTGGGTGCCACCGGTGTGTTTATAGCCATACCCGTGGCGGAAACAGCCATCAGCATTGCGGCATTTATTTTATTTAAACAGGGAAAATGGAAATTGAAAAAAGTATAAAGAGGGGTGGATGCGGTTTGCTCAATGACGTCGTTTTTTCAGTTGCCGTATTTTGCCAACATGATAATGAGTGTGGTAAATACAAGCAGCGAATAAAAATAAAATGACTTCAGTTTGAATTTTTCTTTTATCCAAAATATAAGAGAGACTACAGGCAATGCAATGCTTAACACTGTAACCGGCATCCAAAGCATTTCAAAAAAAACTACAACTATTTGTACATGATAAACATTCAAAAAATTACCGCCACTCCAAAATAAAAGCACAAAAAGACTAAGGATAAAAATAAGGTTATCTTTTGCGATGCTGATATTTTTAGAGGGAGCGTTTATCATGCAGATAGTTGTTTCATTTACCAATCCCCACTGGCACCACCGCCACCAAAGCTACCGCCACCAAAGCCTCCGAAACCGCCGCCACCGCCGGATGATCCACCACCACCCCAGCCGCCGCCACCCCCCGGGAAAAATATGGGGCCTGCAAAACCACGGTAACCACGCCTGCTCATGAATGAACCACCGCGGCCGCCACCGCCTCCAAACAGCGATAGAAATACAATGATTAAAATAATGATTAAAAATATTTTGCCGGGGCTCAGGCTTTTGCCCTTACGGTAATAATCAGCAGGCGCTTTGTACTCACCCTGCGTAGC
>JAYWIB010000042.1:0-1531 GCA_043789265.1 Chitinophagaceae bacterium | reverse complement strand
CCGTTGTAAAAACTGTCATTGGAAACCTGGCCTGTATTGCATCCGAAGAAATTTTGTATCCTGAAATTGCAAGATGCCTTGTTATGAACGGGGCCGAGGTATTCCTGCATTCTTCATCAGAAATTGCAAGCAAACTGCTGTCGCAAAAAAACATAGCCAAGCAGGCAAGGGCAATAGAAAATATGGCTTATGTAGTGAGCGCTAATAGTGCAGGGATAAATGGATGCGGTATACCTGCCAATTCCACTGATGGTCATTCTCAAATTATAAATTATGAGGGATTGAAGCTATGTGAAGCAGCAAATGGTGAAAGCATGGCAGCCAATGCAACCATTCATATTGACGCCTTGCGGCAGCACCGGCAACGCCCGGGTATGAACAACTTTTTAAGCAGGCAGCGTTTTGAGTTATTTAAGGATACCTATGCTGAATCAATATATCCTTCGAATAGTTTGTCGGGCAGGCATGCAGACAGAAGTCATTTTATTCAGCAACAATCTGCAGTGATTGAAAAGCTGAAACAAAAAGGTATAATTTAATAAATACGTTTTTACAAACAGCACACTATAAATGATGCCACAGCGCCGCCCGCAATCTTTAATTACTTTCCCTTAATGAAAAGGTGTTGAACAAAAAATTATGCATGCAAGATGAATGTGTTTTATGTGCAGCAGCATTAAAAAAAAGAATTGAATTGAATTGAATAAAATACAATGCAGGAAATCATTAGACAACAAATACGAAACCCCCGGACAGGTGAGTTTGATTATGCGATTGATATTTTATCTGCTGACGAGGTGAAGCATACATGCCATGCGTTGCGCCAGCAACAGGAGGGATGGTTAAACGCCGGTATTGACAAACGCATTGAAGCGATGCAGCAATGGTACACAGCTATAAAAAAATATAAGCCGCAGTTAATTGAAGCATTGTCAACGGATACCGGCAGAAAATGGGAAACCATCCTGGAAGTAGACCTGGTATTGGATTCTATAAATCGCTGGTGCCATATTGCGAAAGATTTTTTCGGGCAGCCTGCTCAGCAAAAATCATCATCCATACCATTTATAAAATTACAGCAGGCGGTAATACCCTTTGCTTTGGTGGCGGTAATTTCTCCGTGGAATTTTCCTTTGCTGTTGTCATTGATTGATACAATACCTGCATTGCTGGCGGGCTGTGCGGTTGTAGTAAAGCCAAGTGAAGTAACGCCAAGATTTATTAAAATAATGCAGGCAACGCTTCAATCACCCGACGGAGCATTAACCACAATGCCACTTTGCTATATGGAAGGCGATGCTGCAGTGGGTGCAGCATTGGTAAATAATTGCGATTTAATTTGCTTTACCGGCAGCACTGCCACCGGCAAAAAAGTATATGATGCAGCCAGTAAAAAAATGATTCCCGTTTTTTTAGAACTCGGCGGAAAAGATGCAGCCATTGTTTTAGAAAGCGCTCATCTTGATTTGGCAGCTTCTTCTATTCTTTGGGGAAGCACTGCCAATGCAGGGCAGAGTTGTTTATCCATTGA
>JAYWIB010000041.1:0-5327 GCA_043789265.1 Chitinophagaceae bacterium | reverse complement strand
GGCGTTTACGGCATCAATACTGTATTGCCGGCCTGTAACACCGCCTATGCTCACTGTGTTTGGGAAGAGACTGAGTGTATCCAGTTGAACCTGTGCAGCCCTGGTGGAAATATTTTTTTTACGAAGGTTACTTAAAGAGGAGGGCGCATTTTGTGCAAGTGATACCTGCACGGTGCATACGTTTACCAGCAGTAAGAATATCCTTGATAATTTCAATGGAGGCGTTTAAAATAGAATGGCTAAAGTTAACATTTATTGTGCAACAGCCTCTTTAGCCCGTATTTGGCCAACAAAAAAACCTCCGGTAAAAGAGGTTTAAAAAATTGGTTTTAGTCAGCAGCTATTGTTCAGTTGTTAAGCCCGCAGAAAGATATTCTCTGTTAAGCCTGGCAATGTTTGCCACTGAAATTTCTTTAGGACATTCCGCTTCGCAGGCATAGGTGTTGGTGCAGTTGCCAAAGCCTTCCTTATCCATCTGTGCCACCATGTTCAGCACCCTCGATTCTCTTTCAGGCGCACCCTGCGGCAGCAGTGCCAGTTGTGATACTTTAGCACTGGTAAACAACATAGCACTTCCATTTACACAGGTGGCCACACATGCACCACAGCCTATACAAGCGGCTGCCATAAATGCATCATCCGCATTTTTTTTATCAACGGGCAAGGCATTTGCATCCACGGCATTGCCTGTATTTACAGATATGTATCCACCTGCCTGTATAATGCGATCGAAAGCGCTGCGATCCACCATTAAATCTTTTACTACCGGAAAAGCCGTGCTGCGCCAGGGTTCCACCACAATGGTATCGCCGTCTTTAAAAGCACGCATGTGCAACTGGCAGGTAGTGTTGGCCGCCCACGGGCCATGGGCCCTTCCATTGATGTGCATGCTGCAGGAGCCGCATATCCCTTCCCTGCAGTCGTGATCAAATGCAATGGGATCCTTTCCTTCTGTGATTAATCGTTCATTTAACACATCAAACATTTCCAGAAAAGACATTTCAGAAGAAATATCTTTTACCTGGTAAGTTTCAAAACTTCCACTGCTGTCAGCATTTTTTTGGCGCCACACTTTTAGTGTGAGGTTCATGTTGTAATGTTCCATGTATTTTTATAGTTAATTGCTCTATTTTTATAATTGCTGGCTGCTTACCAACAGACAACCTTAATTAAATTGTGTCTTCATAGTTCTCTCTTACAATGAAGTTGCCGCCTAGTTTTTTAAATCTTAAAATCAAACGTTGCTCATGCGCTCCTAAAAACCTGTTTCTTTTATATTCTGAAGGGATAACCCTTCCTGATAAAACTGCTCCTTTAAGCATTCCAACTGTTTTGTTCAGACTATTTTCAATTTGCTTGAATGCATCCCCAACTGAACAGCCTTTTAATTCCACATAAAACCCTTTTGTTTTCTCTTCGTGCTTTTCGGCTATTAAAATTGCTTCGCAGCCCTTTTCCCCCTTTCCTTTAGTGATGCAATTTTCAACAATAACTTTTGTCAAACTCCAGGTATTAGTAACGTTTACTAGCGAATACCTTCTTCCCATTTGTTTAAGAACTACGTTACTTTGGGTGGACTTGTTTATCAGCTTATCTACACAGGCAGTATATTTATCAAACAGCTCCATGCTTATTTGGAAGCAAAATTTAAATCAGCAAGTTCATGCCACTGTTTGCTTAGTATGTCAGAAATCTCATCAATCTTTTCCACTTTTATCTGCTTTAAATCTTCATCCATTATATTTTCACAAGTGCCGTCAATAAACAATCTGTATACAGAAACATCTAATGGGTTCACCCAATATTTTTCCTGAACTATTTTGGAGACATCATCTTCATTGTGCCTGCCTGTTTCAAAAGCATACATCAGATTGTTCAAAGACGTAAGTATATATGGGCTGTGAGTGCTTATTAGTAATTGATTTTTAAATAATTTTTTCAATGGTTTTTCATCCGCGAAATCAAAGTTATTTCCTATAATATAGTTTAGTATTTTTTGTTGAGTTAAAGGAAAAAGATTTAACTCAGGTTCTTCAATAATTAGCAAATTGTCTGGATTGATACCATTTCTCTTGTTTGAAGAAATTCGGCTAACTACCGAATCCAGAACAACCAACAATGGCACTATACCCTGAATACCACTAGACCCAACAGAAAGTGGAATTGTTTTATCGTCCGCTGTGATTATGTTATCAACTCCATTTAAATGTGAAAAATCAACTCCAATAATATCTTTATAGCGGGAGATATTTTTTTCCTTCTTTGCTGATGAATACTTATTGCCAAAACGATTGAACAAAGTAGGTAATTTGGCACCTGTTTCTATCAGCCCATATAATGCATCGGATAATGTTGATACGTAAACCCTTTCAGCGATAATATAAGTGAATGAAGGTATTGCGAGGGAATAACTATTTGAATTTCGATAGACTAAACTATTTTCATATTTAAGTTCTATTCCCAATCTTGAATTATAATAATAGAAATAAGTGTTGGGGTTAAAATAGCTTTCTATTTCTACCTGATTTAAATACTGATGAAATTGCCAATTGTCGTCATCTTCTACACTTGAATCTTCTATGTTTAAAAATCTGACGGTTAAAAATAATTTTATCACAGAGTAAAGCTTTGCAATAGTGCTCTTACCTGTACCCTGATCTCCAATAAAAATATTTACACTTTTCAGATCAAGCTCAACCTCCTGTATTGGCCCAAAATTCCGTATCGTAAGTTTCTCACTCATTACTTATAACTCCGCTGGCTTGGCTTCACAATTTCAAAATTCAACATTTCTTTATTCAGTTGCCATTCGCTTTCGCCTTTATATTCCCACGCAGATACGTAGCTGTAATTTTCATCATCCCTTTTTGCTTCTCCATCTTCTGTTTGGCTTTCTTCTCTAAAGTGTCCGCCGCAGCTCTCCCTTCTATCCAGTGCATCTTTGCACATCAGTTCGCCCAGTTCAATAAAGTCAGCTACCCGTCCGGCTTTGTCCAGTTCCGGATTCATGCTCTTTATTTCGCCGGGTATTTTTACATCGCTCCAAAATTCTTTTTTCAATGCCTGTATTTCAGCAATAGCTTCTTTCAGGCCTTCTTCATTTCTGGCCATACCACATTTGTCCCACATTATTTTTCCCAGCCGCTTGTGAAAACTTTCCACTGTTTTTGCACCTTGTATATTCATCAGGGTATTTATCCTGTCTCTTACTGCATTTTCGGTTTCTTCAAATGCAGGGTGTGTAATGGGGATTGAGGCCGTACGAATTTCATCAGCGAGGTAATTGCCCAGTGTGTAGGGTATTACAAAATATCCATCGGCAAGACCCTGCATTAAAGCTGAAGCGCCGAGGCGGTTGGCGCCGTGGTCGCTAAAGTTTGCTTCGCCGAGTGAATACAAACCTTGTACCGTTGTCTGCAATTCGTAATCTACCCACAGGCCACCCATAGTATAATGCACGGCCGGATAAATCCGCATCGGCATTTCATAAGGATTTTCGCCGGTAATTTTTGCATACATGTCAAACAGGTTGCCGTACTTTTCTTTCACTACATCACGACCCAGTTTTATAATCGTGGCCTCGTCAGCGTTAGTATTGCCGGATTTACCAGCTTCTATTCTTCCATATCTTTTAATGGCATCTGCAAAATCCAGGTATACCGCTAATTTGGTAGTGCCTACACCATAGCCCTCATCACACCTTTCCTTAGCGGCTCTTGAAGCTACATCCCTTGGAACCAGGTTGCCAAACGCAGGGTACCTTCTCTCCAGATAATAATCTCTTTCATCTTCAGGTATGTCTGCGGCTTTGCGGTTATCGTCTTTCTTTTTAGGCACCCATATTCGGCCATCATTGCGGAGGCTTTCGCTCATGAGTGTAAGCTTACTTTGATATTCGCCACTTACGGGGATACAGGTGGGATGTATTTGTGTAAAACAGGGATTACCAAAAAAAGCGCCTTTCTTATGTGCCTTCCATGCAGCAGTAACATTGCTGCCCATAGCACTGGTGCTTAAATAAAATACATTGCCATATCCGCCACTGCATAACAGTACCGCATG
Source organism: Chitinophagaceae bacterium (assembly GCA_043789265.1). Taxonomy (GTDB): domain Bacteria; phylum Bacteroidota; class Bacteroidia; order Chitinophagales; family Chitinophagaceae; genus Ferruginibacter. The sequence goes on along the minus strand of JAYWIB010000041.1, from coordinate 1,265 downwards.
CCCGAAATGACGCTCCAGATCTCCAGTTACTAAATTTCTGGCAATGATACCACGTGCCTTGTCTTCTATCATCACTACATCCAGCATTTCGTGCCTGCTGTACACTATTACATTTCCCAATGCCACCTGTCTTTCTAAAGCACTGTACGCACCGAGCAATAATTGCTGACCGGTTTGGCCTGCCGCATAAAATGTGCGCTGCACCTGTGTGCCGCCAAAACTTCTGTTGCTCAATAAGCCGCCATACTCTCTTGCAAAAGGTACCCCCTGCGCCACACACTGATCAATAATAGCAGTGCTAACTTCTGCCAGGCGGTGTACATTGGCTTCTCTTGCACGGTAGTCGCCACCTTTTATAGTATCGTAAAATAAACGAAAAACAGAGTCGCCATCATTCTGATAATTTTTTGCAGCATTGATACCGCCTTGCGCTGCAATACTATGTGCCCTGCGTGGACTATCCTGAAAACAAAATGCTTTTACTTTATAACCCATTTCGGCCAGAGAAGCCGCTGCGGATGCACCAGCGAGGCCGGTACCCACCACCACTACTTCAATCTTGCGTTTGTTGGCCGGGTTTACCAGCTTTACGTGGCCCTTATACTCATTCCACTTTTCATTCATTTCGCCGGCGGGTATTTTAGAATCGAAAACCATAGTATTAGAATTGTTTTACTAAAAAATATTTGTTACTTATTATTGCCAGTATAATAACTTTTAAAATAAAAAATTGTTTACTCCACCCAGTTTAAGTAAAATGCTATGGGCATTAAAGCGAAGATGAGGGGCACAAGAATGGAGAAGGCAGCACCCAGTGTTTTAATGAGCGGTGTATACCGCTTGTGATTGATGCCCAGGGTTTGAAAAGCACTTTGAAAACCATGCAGTAAATGCCAGCCCAAAGAAATTACACCGGCTACATAAAGCAGCACTACCAGTAAATTATCCTGGAACACTGCCTGCATTTCCGCATACAAATTATGCGCCGGCTGGTTGTTATAATCTGCAAGGGTTATTTCTTCCAGCGAGTGAACATTGCCTATGCCTCCAAAACGTGAGGGCACCCAAAAATGATAGATGTGCATGATAAGAAACAACAAAAGTAATGTACCCAGCAAACCCATGCTGCGGCTGTACCAGGTGCTGTTTTGCTGCCGGTATATTGCGTATTTTGCCGGGCGGGCCTGTTTATTTTGTTTCCACAAAATGAGGCCTTGTATGCTGTGCAGCAGCAGGCCTGCAAACAATACAATTTCCATACTGCG
>JAYWIB010000040.1:0-1536 GCA_043789265.1 Chitinophagaceae bacterium | reverse complement strand
ATAACAGGAACTTTAAATTTAGTGTAGGAGCGGAACTTGGCTTCGCCACTGGCAGTTTCTCCAGCAGCCATTCCATAGGCATTGGTGGTAGTGCACAGGCCGAAATTCCCCTGCAGGATAAATTAAACGGAACTGGATACGTGGGTATATTAGCCTACAATGGAAAATCTGCAGGCAGTGGTGTTAAATTTAAAGGGCAAACCATTATACCTGTAAGAGTTGGTATCAAATATTTTTTAACCGAAGGAATTTATGGTGGCTTGCAGGCTGGTGTTGGATTTTTAAGTGGCGCAGCTACAGGCACGGCTTTTTCTTACTCACCGCAGATAGGCTACGAATTTAAAACCAATAACGGTAAGGCTGTAGACGCTACCTTTAAATATGATGGCTATTCTAAAAATGGTTCCATTGGTGCATTGGGTTTCCGCCTGGCTTACATTTTTTAACTGATTCAAAAATCAATTTACAATAAAAGCTGTCTTAATAAAAGGCGGCTTTTTTTATTCGCTTAATAACAGATAAATTCGCCATGCAAAAAAAATAGTATTGACAGTAATATTAGACAAGCAGCAACTTGCACTTACCATTCTCCGGCTGGCACACCAGTTAACCGAAGGTCATTCCTCACTGGATGAAGTGGTGTTTATTGGCATGCAGCCCCGTGGTGTGCAGGTAAGCAAATTGATAGTGCAAAATATACAGCAGCTTTTTCCCCAACAACAAATAAAATACGGCGTATTAGACATTACTTTTTACAGGGATGATGTAAGAGATGAACTGCATGTGGCTAATAAAACGGACATTCCATTTTCGGTAGATGGCAAACTGGTGGTGCTGATAGATGATGTATTGTATACAGGCCGCACCATACGTGCCGCACTGGATGCACTGCAGGATTTTGGGCGGCCAAAAAAAATAGAATTATGTGTGCTGGTCAACCGACGCTTCAACAGGGAGTTGCCCATTCAGCCTGACTATTGCGGCAAAGCCATTGATACAGTTACATCGCAAAAAGTAAAAGTAGAGTGGGAGAGGGAAGAAGTGCTGTTGTATTAGAAGGTTTAAGGTTGAAGGTTTAAGGTTTAAGGTTTGCTTAGACTTATTGTGCTTTGGAGTGGTTGTTATTTTTGCAATTAAATAAATAAGTTATCAATTAAATTTTATTCGTAGACATTCGTGCAATTAGTGGCTGCACCTATTTTTTAAACATACTTGTAATTTTATTCAATTCATTTAGCTTTGCTTTTTAATGCAACTATCTACCAAACATTTACTCGGCATTAAAGATCTCCACTCAGCAGATATCTCTCTTATTTTAGAAACAGCAGCCCGGTTTAAAGAAGTGCTGCAGCGGCCTGTAAAAAAAGTACCGTCACTCAGGGATGTTACCATAGTAAATTTATTTTACGAAAACAGCACACGTACCCGTATCTCTTTTGAGCTGGCAGAAAAAAGACTGGGTGCTGATACCATTAATTTTTCAGCATCAGGCTCATCTGTATCCAAGGGCGAAACCTTGCTGGATACGGTAAACAA
>JAYWIB010000039.1:0-1538 GCA_043789265.1 Chitinophagaceae bacterium | reverse complement strand
AGTCAAAACTTTTTTCAATGGCATGTGCAATGGGTTTTGCAAACAGCAGCAGGGCTGCTAAATAATCATCTGATAAATCAAAAAATTTATCTGTCTCCACTTTGGGCACCACCAGCACATGCCCCTTTACCAAAGGAAAAATATCAAGGAATGCAAAGAAGCGATCGTTTTCTGCAATTTTATAAGCCGGTATTTGCCCTGCAATGATTTTAGAAAAAACAGTCATATTTTTTTTTACTAAAATACAAACAAAAAACCCACTCGTTCGAATGGGTTTATTAAAAAAATTACATGCTGCACTGCTACACCGTAATGTTCTCCACTTTAAATTTAAGCACACCAGCAGGTACCTGCACCTCGGCGGTATCGCCAATGCTTTTGCCCAGCAGGCCTTTGCCAATAGGCGAGGTTACAGAAATTTTTCCCAGCTTAAGGTCGGCTTCTTTTTCTGACACTATCTGGTAAGTCACCTGTTTTTTGGTGCCTATATTGGTTACCGTTACTTTAGTAAGAATGGATACTTTACTTGTATCAATATTATTTTCATCCAGTATCCGTGCTGTAGCAATTACACCCTCCAGGTATTTTATTTTTGCTTCCAGCATACCCTGTGCTTCTTTGGCTGCATCGTATTCAGCATTTTCTTTCAGGTCGCCCTTTTCCCTTGCTTCCGCAATGGCTTTGCTTGCAGCAGGCCGCTCCACACTTTTCATGTGCTGCAGTTCTGCTTTCATTTGTTCAAATGTTTCTTTTTTTACGTAGTTTGTTTCCGCCATACAAAATCGTTTTATTGCTATAAGAGAAAAAAAATACAACGCCCCGGGTTGGCCCAAGGCGTTGTATCTCGCTACAAATATAATAATTTTTTTACACCCCAAGTTTTTGTATCAGCACCTGGCTCATTTTTAAAAAAGCTTCGTGGCTGTAGCCGGCTATATGCGGCGTAAGGAGTACATTGGGTTGGGCTGCTAAAAAATCAAACTGTTGTTTTTGCAAATCAGTAAAGCTGTCCGGCTTTTCATTTTCTAATACATCAAGCGCAGCGCCTGTAATTTTTTGTTTGTGCAGCGCCGCAATTAAGGCTGCTGTATCGGTAACCGCACCACGGCAGGCGTTTATAAAATAGGGCCGCCGCTCCAGTGAATTAAAAAAATTTTCCCCCGCCAAGTATTTCGTTTCGGCTGTAAGCGGCACATGCAGGCTTATGGCATCCGCATAGCGGCAAACCTGCTCCAGGCTTGCTTCTTTAATGTAGCCATCGGCAAAGCCAAATTTATATTTATCATAGGCAAGTACCGTTACCCCAAACGAAGAAAGTAATTTGGCAAAGGCGCTGCCGGTATGTCCAAACCCAATAATGCCCACCGTTTTTCCGCTGAGTTCCGTACCTCTGTTGGCATCCCGTTGCCATTTATATTGTTTTACTTCGGCAAAGCTTCGGCTGATATTATTCATCAGGTTCAGCAGCAGTCCAAGCACATGTTCCGCCACGGCATTTCGGTTTCCTTCCGGGCTGCTTTCGCATTGTATGCCTTTTG
>JAYWIB010000038.1:0-1538 GCA_043789265.1 Chitinophagaceae bacterium | reverse complement strand
TGACTCTGCAATTATTTATTATAAGAAGAAGAATTATTTTTTCTTTAATGAACTAAGATACAATTCCAATGCACTTACCATGCTGGGAGCCTGTGGCTGTGGAGCCTTTATATCAAGGGTAAGCCCTGCCTCTTCGGCGGCTTTAAAAGTATTGGCACCAAAAGCGCCTATCCTTGTACCATTTTGTTTGTATTGTGGAAAATTTTCAATCAGGCTTTTTACACCACCAGGCGTAAAGAAACAAATAACATCAAAATTTTTAGAAACAATTTCACGGATGTCGTTGCTGATAATTTTATACATTACCGGTGTGGCATATTCACAATGATGTGCTTTTAACCAGTTGGTAATTTCGCTGTCGAATGACTGTGAGCAGGGATAAAGAAATTTTTCGTTGTCCTTGTGTTTGTTTATTACATCAAACAAACTTTTATTGGTACCATCTGCGCCATAAAAAACTTTGCGCTTGCGGTACAAAATAAATTTCTGCAGGTACAAAGCGACAGCTTCAGTGATGCAGAAATATTTCGTTTCCTGCGAAATATTTACTTTCATTTCATCACAAATACGGAAGAAGTGATCGATGGCATTGCGGCTTGTAAATATCACCGCTGTGAAGCTTGCGATTTCTATTTTTTGTTTTCTAAAATCCCTTGAAGGAATTGGATCCACTATGATAAAGGGATGAAAATGGAGTTCGATATTGTGCTTCTTAGCCAGGTCAAAATAAGGCGATTTTTCACCTTCCGGCTTCGGTTGAGTAATGAGTACTTTTTTAACCATTGGGTTGTTTGAGTGCTGTTTTAGTTCCCCTGTGATTACCCCGCAGCTCACGTGGTTTTTCCAGTCGCAAAGTTAGAGGTTTTTAGCCGACAAAACCAACAGGGTCTTGTAAATGAACAAAAGCGGAAGCACTTCGATGCCCGCTATGTAAAGAAAAAAATGAAACCTGCTTACTTTTAATTTATGCTGCAGCAAACCAAATGATCTGAAAAACCGCAGCAAAAACATCAGGCTTATCAGTAACAATGAAACAGCCACGGCAGCTTTTTTTATAACCGGATCAGAAAAAGCAATTATAATGATAAAGGGCACCAGCAGTACACTCAAAATTTTATTGATAAGAAAAACTATAAACACATAAGTGTTCACTTCTTCCTGGTACTCTGTAATCCAGCCGGTAAATTTTAGCGTAATGTATTTTATTATATATATACCCGCAAGGCTGATGATACAGATACCCATCATCATCAGCACATTATTTTGCGGCAGCCATTTAAAATACTGAAGCAAAAAATAGGCATACAATCCACCAATAATAATAAACAGCAAATTAAAAAAGAAAGAAGCCTGGCGTGCCTGCAGCAGTTGATCAGTAAGCTGGCTTTGCCTGAGAGAGGTATTAAAAAAAACCCTGAAAAGATTATTAAAGTACCGGGTATACACATACCTGCACCAGGCAAGCATGCCGACTGCAAAAAAAATACTGTAAAAAAACACAGTGGCAGGCCAGGTTTTTTTTGGCTTGCTTTGCATTA
>JAYWIB010000037.1:0-1542 GCA_043789265.1 Chitinophagaceae bacterium | reverse complement strand
CAGGTTTTATTTTTTTTACCAGCAAGGTGGGTATAATTAAAGTAACAAAGCAAATGGCCAGTGTAACAGCATCCACCACTATTACCTGCCACCACACTACCTGTGCATGTGCAGCACTCATGTAATAGGCCTCTTCATCCAGTTTTATAAAACCTGTTTTTTCCTGCAGCCAGCAAATGCCCAGGCCAAGCACAGTGCCCAGCACTATGCCCGTGATGGCTATGAAGGAGGTATTGTACAAAAATATTTTTTGCAGCATCCAGTCACTGGCACCCACTGCTTTTAGTATGCCCGTCATCCGGGTACGTTCCAGCACTATTATCAGCAGGCAGGTAATAAGGTTTACAGCAGCCACCACCACCATGATGCCTATCAGTATCAGTTTTATTTTGTTCTGCAGTGCCAGCCAGTCAAAAATGTTGGAGTTTATTTCTTTTAGTGTTTTACTGTTCCAGCCCTGCGGGGTTTCTTCTTTTATTTTTTGTGATATGCTGTCTGTAAGCCGGTAGTCATTTAAAAAAACTTCATAGCCGCCTATTTGGTCAGGCTGCCAGTCGTTCAGCCTGCGGATAAGGTTGATGTCGCAAATGCCAAACTGTTTATCGTATTCATCAATGGAAGTTTTAAAAATACCCGCTACCGTTAGTTTGCGTGGCCGCTTGCTGCCATCGGGCTGAATAAAAAATGAAAGCAATGTGTCATTTACTTTCAGCTTTAGCTGGCCGGCAGTATAAGCCGAAATATTTATTTGAAAGCTGTAACCGCTGTCGGCAAAATGAATCCAGTGGCCCTTTTGCAAAAACGGCTGCAGCCTGCTGAAATCAAAGCCTGTATCCACGCCTTTCAGCAATAAACTTTCTATATCATCGCCATAGGTGAGGATTACAGATTTGCTGGCAAAGCGTTCCACGGTTTTTACCTGCGGCAGGCTGCGTATAAAATTTTCTACCGAATCATTTTTGGTAATTACATATTCTTCTGCAGTGTTCACTCTTGTTTCAATATCCTGCAGTACATGTATGTGTCCCCAAAAGCTGAATATTTTATTACTGATTACCTGCTGAAAGCCATTTACAAAACTGAGTGCTACAATCATTACAGCCACGCTGATAGCAGTAGCAGCAATGGCAAGGCGGATGATAAAACGTGAAAATGTTTTCTGGCTGTTGAATGCAATTCTTTTTGCTATAAACCCTGCTATGTTCAAATGGTATTATTTTTGGTATCTTTCAAAAGTAAATATTTTAATTACTACATGCACTTTTTAAAATCTTCCGCACTGCTGTTACAGGTCCTTATCATCTCCTCCACGTTTGCACAGCAGTTACCAGATGCGGTTTATAGAAATAACATTCACACAGTTCGTTTTCATATTTATGGCGACCAGGCAAGTATGCCCGTTTACAAGCTCAACAGCAGCGACAGGCTTGAACTTCACTTTGATGATTTGGATGCCAATGTAAAAAGTTATTACTATACTTTTCAGTTGTGCGATTATAACTGGAAGCCGGTAAACCTCAGCCCCTTTGATTATATAAAAGG
>JAYWIB010000036.1:0-5359 GCA_043789265.1 Chitinophagaceae bacterium | reverse complement strand
CGTGGGATTTTTTTAGAACAATGGACAATGCAGCAGGGGAGAGCCTTGCATGGTTTTGGAAAGCCTGGTTCCTTGAAAATTACAAATTAGATCAGTCCATTATTTCGGTTAAATACAATGAGAGCGATGCACTGAAAGGAGCAGAAGTGGTGCTGGCAAATCTGGATCAGATGGCCATGCCAGTGACAATGGAATACGAAACTGCTTCGGGCAAAAAACACAGGATTAAACTGCCTGTAGAAATCTGGAACAACAATGCTGCATTTTCCGTTTCGCTGCCCACCACAGAAAAATTGGTAAGTGTGGTGCTTGATCCTGATAAAATTTTACCTGATATAAATTTTGCTAACAACCGCTGGAAAGCAAATTAAGCTTTGCTGAAAAAAAACTCTACCCGCCCACGGCGGGTTTTTTTATGTCACGTTTTCAAAGCTTTGTGTGGCATCTCTTTGTAAAAAGGTGATTTAACGCTTGCATTCTCACCTGCTGATTATTACATTTACCCCACCAACGCTTTTCTTTTTTAAAACTTTAAAACTGCCGCCATGTATTTAACCAACACCAACAATGGTTTTTCCTTAAAAGCTTACAGGGGGTCACTGATGACATTGCTTGCAATGAACCTGGATGAAAAGCCTGCTGATGGAAGCTTTGCAGGATTTACTATTTTTTATATCAATCCAAAGGGCGAAAGAAAACCCATACAAAACCTGATAAACTTTAGTGGCAGCAATGTCATCACGGGCTCTGATATTTCTCCCATCCAAAAGTTTAACTGGGTACATTTTCCCGGCTCGTACCAGCAAACGGGCATGCTTACTGGTAAGTACACCTACGAGGCCACCCCACGATATTTTGATGCTGCCCAAAAATTATTGCCGCTGGATGAAAGCAAAACAGTACGTATAAAAGATGCAGATGTAAATGATTTTACCGATGGAAAAGTTAGTGTGGGCTTTACCCGTGCGTTTGTAAAATCGCAGGCATTTAGTAACCGCTATGGTGCCAAACAAAAGTTACTGCCGGCTGGCGACGACTGGATTTTTGATACTTCTAAAAAAGCGGGTACGCATGCACGGTATGGTGATTTTACTTATGAGGATATGTATGCATGGCTTGGCTTTAATGCAAGAACAATGCTGTACGGTTTATTGAGCGAAGCGCTGCACAGTACATCAGTATCAGTGGAAATGTTTGCTTATGATTTTAATGATCCCGTTATTGCAAATATATGCCTGCAGCTTGCAGCAAAAGGGCAAATCAGGATAATCATGGACAATGCTGCATTGCATACCGCTCCGGATAAGGCAGGCAATCCATCAACAGAAAATAATTTTGAAACAAGGTTTAATGCAAAAGCAAGGAATGGTGCAGCCCTTTTCCGGTGCAGGTTTGCAAGGTATGCCCACTGCAAGGAAATTATTTTAAAGAAAAACAATAAGCCATATAAAGTACTCACCGGCTCTACAAATTTTTCTTATACAGGCCTGTATGTAAATGCCAATCATGTGCTGGTATTTGATGATGAAAAGGTGGCGGGTTATTATTCAGATATTTTTAATGCCTGCTGGCAAAAGGGTACAGCCAAAGCTTTCCGCAGTACGCCTTTTGCTGCTGCTGCAAAAAAATTTACAGGTGGTATGCCCGTTACTGAACTGAATGTATCGCCGCACAGCGCTGATTACGCAAAGCAGTTGCTGGACGATATTACCGCAATGGTAAATGATAAAAAAAACAGTTCAGTGTTGTTTTCAGTAATGGAGATGGGAGAAAAAAGTACCGGCAGTTTAATACCGGCGCTGCGGCAACTGCATCACAATGATGCCCTGTATACTTATGGCATTACGGATAACAGCAGCGGCGAAATTTCGCTGTACAAGCCCGGTGTAAAAAATGGATTGCTGATAGATGCAAAAAAAGCCAGCCGTGAGCTGCCGCCACCATTTAAGCAGGAGTTTGCCCTCGGCCTGATGCATGCCATCCACCACAAATTTGTAATCACCAACTTTAATAAAAAAAATGCAAGGGTGTATTGCGGTTCATCCAATCTTGCACTCGGCGGCGAAACAGACAATGGCGATAACCTGCTTTGTATAAAAGATACCGATGTGGCCACTGTATTTGCCATCGAGGCATTGAGGCTTACCGATCATTACAATTACCGCTCTTTAAAAGATAAAAAAATTACAAAAGCAGCAGCCACTAAAATGAAACCGTTGATGCTGGATAAAACCGGCAGGTGGGTAGATAGATTTTATGATGAAAAAGATATCCGCTGCCTGGAAAGAAAGTTGTTTGCCTGAGGTGATGTAAATTGTTGTATGCTGTATCATCAGCCCCGGCATAGCTATGCTAAAATTATAATAGCACTTGGATTGGCACAATCTAAAATGGGTAGGTTTGTGCTTTACTTCTTTGCCGTGTAAAAACACAATTACGCAAAACAAGTTCTGCACCTTTGCGATAAAGTATTTTTTGGATGCTTGCATCAAAGCAAATTTTCCCATTTTTATTATCTTTTACTATTGAGATAAACTACAGACCCTGCGCTAATTTTTAGCACAGTACCAGGCACACATAACCCTTACCCAAAACCAACTTTGCAAAGTACCAAAGATGCCGGCAATTCATCCATCCACCCCAGCAGGCTTTTGATGTTGCATCAATAGTTAATCATTCTCAATTGCATAACTTAAATTTGATGCTTACAATAAATTGAGTAACCGAAACTATGTTTGAACAGACTTTTAAAAATATAGACGACATACTGCATAAAGATGCAGGATGTGGAAGTGAATTAGATTATGTAGAGCAGACTTCCTGGATTTTATTCTTAAAATATTTAGACGACTTAGAGAAAGACAAAGCCACTGCAGCCGAATTAACAGGAAAAAAGTATAATAACATTATTGCACCTGATTTTCAATGGACTGTTTGGGCTACCCCAAAAGACAAAGATGGTAAACTTGACCACCACAAAGCATTGACAGGAGACGACCTAAAAGATTTTGTTGACGGTAAACTATTTCCTTACCTCAAAAAGTTTAAAGCAGATGCCGAAAGTGCAGACACCATTGAATATAAAATTGGTGAGATTTTTAGTGAACTGAAAAACAGAATACAAAGTGGCTACAATTTAAGAGAGGTAATAAACCGTATTGATGAACTACGTTTTAGAACCCATGCCGAAAAGCATGAAATGAGCCACTTGTATGAGGACAAGATTAAAAATATGGGCAACGCTGGTCGTAATGGTGGAGAATATTATACGCCACGACCTTTGATTAAAACCATCGTAAAAATTGTGGCTCCCGAAATAGGAAACAAAATTTATGACGGTGCAGTTGGTAGTGCAGGTTTCTTGGTGGAAGCTTTTGAGTATTTAAAGCAAAGCAAAAAACTTACAACTGCAGATGTAGCAACCTTACAGAAAAAAACCTTTTACGGCAAAGAGAAAAAATCATTGGCTTACATCATTGGCACAATGAATATGATTTTACACGGAGTAGAAGCACCAAATATTGTGCATACCAACACACTTGCTGAAAACATTGCCGACATACAAGAAAAAGACCGTTACGATATTGTATTGGCAAACCCCCCATTTGGAGGAAAAGAAAGAGCCGAAGTGCAGCAAAATTTTCCCATAAAAACGGGTGAAACTGCCAGTTTATTTTTGCAGCATTTTATAAAAATTTTGAAAGCAGGGGGCAAAGCAGGTGTTGTTATTAAGAATACATTTTTGAGCAATACCGACAATGCTTCTGTGAGTTTGCGAAAGTTGCTTTTAGAAAACTGCAACCTTCATGCAGTTTTAGATTTGCCAGCAGGAACATTTACTGGTGCAGGAGTAAAAACAGTTGTGTTATTTTTTGAAAAAGGTTCTTCAACAAAAAAGGTTTGGTTTTATCAACTGAATTTGGAAAGAAACTTAGGAAAGGGAAATCCTCTGAACGAAAAAGATTTGGCTGACTTCGTTGAACTTCAAAAAACAAAAGCAGAAAGTGAAAACTCCTGGAGCATTAATGCAAAAGATATTGACCAACGAAACTTTGACCTTTCTGCTAAAAATCCTAATAAAAAAGAAGAAGTTGCCTTACGCCAACCGCAAGAAATTTTAGAAGAAATGAAAGCCTTGGACGAAGAAAGTGCCGAAATCTTAAACTCTATTTTACAACTGATATGAAAGATGAAATAGTGCTTTATCAATTGGATAAACTTACCGAACATATTGAGGTAAGGGTAGAAAAAGAAACCGTTTGGCTGAACCGCCTGCAAATTGCCACGCTGTTTGACAGAGATGTGAAAACCATTGGAAAGCACATTGCCAATGTGTTAACCGAAGAACTAAAAGATTTTCCAACTGTCGCAAAATTTGCGACAGTTGCATCCTACTGTAAAACCTGCCAAACCGAACTTCATTATTAATGATTTTAAAATGAGCAAAGAACTAACCTTATCACGCAAGCATATTGAAAACCGGATTTTCACCATTCGGGAGGTGCAGGTGATGCTCGATAGTGATTTAGCAGAGATGTATCAAACCGAAACAAAGTTTATCAATCGGGCTATGAAACGCAACCCCATTCGATTCCCTGAATCGTTTGCATTTCAACTTACAAAAGAAGAGTGGAATAGTTTAAGGTTCCAATCTGGCACCTTAAACTTGAAGTTCCAATCCGGCAAACTCAGGTGCAGGGCAAGGACAACAAAGGAAATATCTACCTTATGTATTTACAGAACAGGGCGTGGCAATGCTTTCTGCTGTATTGCAAACAGAAATTGCCATAAAAGTAAGTGTACAGATAATGAATGCATTTGTGGAAATGCGAAAACTCATTGCCAGCCATATTGGGCTATTGCAGAGAATGGAAGGCATAGAATACAAACAACTCGAAACCGACCAAAAGTTCGAGCAAGTATTTAAAGCTTTGGAACGCAAAGATGTGATACCCACACAAGGCGTATTCTTTGATGGGCAGGTGTTTGATGCTTACGAACTGGCAGCAAAAATTATCCGTTCTGCAAAACAAAACATTGTGCTGATAGATAATTATATTGACGAAAGCGTATTGGCATTGCTTTGCAAAAGGAAAAAGAACGTAAAAGTTACCCTGCTTAGCAAAAACAGTAACAACAGCTTATTGCTTGATGTAAAAAAAGCCAACGAACAATACCCAATCATAGAGCTTAAAAAATTTGACAAAAGCCACGACCGGTTTTTGATTATTGACCAAACGGAAGTATATCACCTGGGAGCTTCACTGAAGGACTTAGGCAAAAAATGGTTTGCTTTTTCTAAAATGGACAAACATTCGGTACAAACTATTTTAAACTCAATTTTGGAAATGATATGAAA
>JAYWIB010000035.1:0-1548 GCA_043789265.1 Chitinophagaceae bacterium | reverse complement strand
CCACTGCACGTATTTTTCCGGCACATGGCTATGCAGGTTTTTTACATGGCAAGGTGGTAGATATGTTATACTTTCCAATTATCAGGGATGCACATTTTCCTGTCTGGGTGCCTGTATGGGGTGGAGATGAGTTTGAATTTTTCAGGCCAATATTTAACCTGGCCGATGCAGCTATTTCTACAGGTGTTATTACCATTCTTGTTTTTCAAAAAAGATATTTTGGCCATCCGCATAAAACCGCCGTTAACTCTACAGTAGAAACAAATGCGATTGTAAATGATGATGTACAGATATCCTGAAAGCGTAATTTTTTGTTTTACTCCATCCTTCTTAATCAATTTTTATCACTCTTTTACTTACAATACTATTTCCATAAATCATTCTTACGGTATACAGCCCCGCAGGCAAGGCCTGCAGTCCATCGAGTGTGCATTTATTAAATCCTTTTACTGCCTCAAAATTTCGCTGGTATACTAATTTTCCTGTACTGTTTACAACACTGCAGTTTATCTGTGCAGCACGTGGTGCAATATACTCAGCCGTGATTTGTTCACGAAAAGGATTGGTAAAATTGAGGAGGTTAAACAACGCTTTGCCATAGTCAATAAAAATAACATTGCTGTATTTATACAGGTTGCTGTTTTGTACAATTTTAAGCCTGTAAAATAATGGCTTGTCCACTTCCTGAATATCTACAAACTGGTAACTCGTCATGTCTGAAGATGGCAGACTTTGCACCAGCCCAATTTTTTCATAGTGTCTTCCGTCTGAACTTTTTTCTATTTCAAACAACTGACTGTTGTTTCCTTTTACATATTGCCATGACAATACTGTTTTTTTATTAAACGTTTGTGCCGTAAAATTTTTGAGTTGTACATCCAGCGGACCGCTGCAGTCAATTATTTTAAGCAGTGTATTTTTATTGTTACTGTAAGCACATGTGCTGCTGCCCAAATTGGCTGCAGTGGTTGCTGCCACCAGTCTGTAGCGGCTGCCACTGTCGGCCTTGGTGGCCAAAAATGAAGGATAACTTACAGTGTATTGCCATTGCCCGCTCACAAAAGCAGGTACAGATGTGCCTGTAAAGCCTGTGTTAGACCAGGTGCTGCCGCCGTCAATACTTCTTTCCCATTTAAAAAAAGTATAGTTGGGATAATAGCTGCTTACGGTTGCTTTAAAATCTACCTGCGTACCCGGGCATCCCAGCAGTTCGGGTGTAATGTTTAAACTTACATCCGGTTCGCAGGTGGCAAGGGTTACATCATCCATAGCCCAGTCGTTGCCGCCACCGCCAGGGGAATTATTTCTTATCGTTATTTTAAAAGCAGTTTGTGCAGCACCCGTCAGATAGGCGAATCCTTTTTTTATCCATTGACCGTTGTATGGCAAATTGCCTGTAGTGTAATAATCCACATCATCTACCTGGTAAGTAAGGTTTGGTTTTACACCCGCCTTATCGGGTCCGTTAAACAATGCATTTAATGAGCCTCTGCCATTGGAATCGCAGGCACAGCGTGAACAAATATTTCTGAACCAGGCGCTGAAATC
>JAYWIB010000034.1:0-1552 GCA_043789265.1 Chitinophagaceae bacterium | reverse complement strand
CGTCGGGTGGCGGACATAAAAAAGGGCCCGGCGTAAAAAAACCAAAAAAACTGTCAACAAGAGTTGACCTTACACCCATGGTGGATTTGGGTTTCCTGCTCATTACGTTCTTTGTATTTACCACTACCATGAGTAAGCCTACGGCCATGAATATGAATGAGCCAAAGGATGATCCTGATCAGCAGCTTAAAGTAAAAAACTCAGGAGCAATGACCATACTGCTGGGCAAGGCAGATCAGGTATATTATTACATGGGTGAGTTAACGCCCGAAGGTGCTTCACAGCAGTTTAAAAGCACTACATTTAAAGACATCCGCCAGGTAATACTGGATAAGAAAAAAGCCACTCCCATTGGCGATTTGATGTACATCATCAAATCTGATAAAGAGGCAACCTTTAAAAATGCAATTGATATTTTAGATGAAATGGCCATTAATGATGTGCCGCCCGGTCACTATGCAGAAGTGGATATGAGTGATACTGAAGCCAGTCTCATTTCACAAACAGAATCTGCTAACGGGATTAAATAATTTTATGGAATTGTAACAGGTTCTGAATCTAACCACAAAGTATTTTGAAATGGAAGCAAACAAAATTTTAAACGCAGATATCCTCGATATAATTTTCGATGGAAAAAATAAGCAGTATGGTGCGTATGATTTGCGTAAAACATACAACCAGCGCCTAAGCAGGGCGCTGATGCTTACTGCAGCCCTTGCCTTACTTATTTTTCTTAGCTCTGTTTTTGCAGGTATGAGAAAAAAAGACAAGTCAGACGAACTGGATGTGCTGGATACGCAAATGGCTGAAGTAAAAAAGAATGAAGCGCCGCCACCACCGCCTCCGCCACCACCACCCAAGGCGCCACCACCTCCGGAAATTAACCAGATAAAATTTACTCCTCCTAAAATTGTAAAAGATGAAGAGGTAAAAGAAGATGAAAAAATTGAGGAGATAAAAGAAGATCAGGTAATCAGTACTAAAACGGTGGAGAGCGACAATAAAGACCAGATAGTACAGGCTCCCATTGAAGACAAAGGTACACAGGTAGTGGAAGCACCAAAAAGTGATGATGAAGATAAAATTTTTACTAAGGTAGAAAATGAAGCAGAATTTCCCGGTGGGCAGGCTGCATGGATTAGATACCTTGAAAGAACACTCGATGGCAACGAGGCTGCATCCAATGGCGCACCTCCCGGAAAATATACCGTAGTAGTAAAGTTTATTGTGAGTAAAGATGGCAGTATCAGCAGCGTGGAGGCGGAATCAAGCCACGGATATGGTATGGAAGAGCAGGCAGTAAAAGTAATTAAGAAAGGACCTAACTGGAAGCCGGCTTTACAAAACGGGCGCAATGTAAATGCTTATCGCCGTCAGCCCATTACTTTTGTGGTGGCAGATGAATAAGATAAATTTTTAAGTCATAAAAAATCCCCTGTAAACAGCAGGGGATTTTTTGTGGCTTGATTTTCTTGAATATGGAGCTGTCTATTTTTTATCTTGCAGCAATATTTTTAAACATGAAATATTATATCATAGCGGGAGAGGCCAG
>JAYWIB010000033.1:0-5386 GCA_043789265.1 Chitinophagaceae bacterium | reverse complement strand
CCAACAAAGCACTGGCATTAACAACAGACTGCAACAGCCGCTATGTATTCGCTGATCCGTACAAAGGGGCAATGATAGCAGTGGCCGAGGCAGCCCGTAATATAGTATGCAGCGGCGGTACTCCGCTGGGTGTAACCAATTGTTTAAACTTTGGAAATCCTTATAACCCCGAAGTATATTACCAGTTTGTACATGCCATAAAAGGTATGGGAGAAGCGTGTACAAAATTTGACACACCCGTTACCGGTGGCAATGTAAGTTTTTACAACCAGGGGCCGGATGGTGCGGTGTACCCCACTCCAACCATTGGTATGGTGGGATTGCTGGACCATCCCGGAGCAAAGATGACAATGGATTTTAAACAGGCTGGTGATACCATCATTTTGATTGGCAGCAACCGGGATGATATTGCTTCGTCTGAATACCTGCACAAAATCCACGGAGTCGAATACAGTCCTGCTCCTTATTTTAATTTAGAAGAAGAATTTGTGCTGCAGAAAGCGTTGGGCAAACTTATACATGATAAAATAGTGGATTCCTGCCATGATGTAAGTGAAGGCGGGCTGTTCATTACTTTAATGGAAAGCTGTTTCAATAGAAATGTTGGTTTTGAAATAAATACAGATACAGCAATAAGAAAAGATGCTTACCTGTTTGGAGAGGCTCAAAGCCGTGTGGTAGTTTCTATAAATGCAGCAAAAGTAACGGAGCTTAAAAACATGCTGGCCTCGATGAATATTTCTTTTGAACAATTGGGTGTTGTCAGTAATAAGGCTATTTCTGTGGATGGTGAGCACTGGGGAAATATTGAGGAATGGAAAGAAAAATATGATAATGCTATTGGTAAAATGCTGGGTACTCAACAAGGGGAGCAGGCCTTGAGTGTGATTTAAAATCAGCACTATATTAATAACATTTTTTACAATAAATAAAGACCGGGCAGTTTACACTAAATCTATTTTACGTAAAGTTTGAAAGAAAAAGTTCTATTTTCAATCATAATAAGTTTTCAAAGAATATTGCTTTAAAAACGATTACACAAAATTTTTTATGTCAAAAAAAATTGCCATCATCGGCGGCGGAAATTTAGGAACAGCCATTGCAGAAGGTTTGATAAAAAGTAAATTTTGTAAACCTGCTGATATTATCATTACCAAAAGAAATGTCAGCACCCTGCAGGCGATGGCAAAAAAAGGGGTGCAGGTAACCGCAGATAACAATGCGGCTATCCGTAACAGTGAGCTGGTGATTTTAGCCATAAAACCCTTTCAGGTAGCAGATGTGCTTAACAACGTAAAAAAGGATTTAACCAGTAAGCATATATTGGTATCGGTGGTAACCGGTGTACTTATAAATGACATTGCAGAAATAATTAAAAAGAAAATGCCGGTTTGCAGGGCAATGCCAAATACGGCTATAGCCATCCGGGAAAGCATGACCTGCCTGAGTTTTAGTAATGCAGATGCCGAACAAATAAACTATATACAAAGCCTGTTCAGTACATTGGGAAAAGTAACAGTAATTGATGAAAAATTAATGGATGCAGCCACCGTACTGGGTGCATGCGGCACAGCATATGCCCTGCGGTACATACGTGCCAATATCCAGGGCGGCATTGAAATAGGTTTTGATTCTGCCACCGCCAACCTTATTGCGGCGCAAACTGTAAAGGGTGCCGCTGAATTACTGCTGCAAATGGGAACACATCCGGAGCAGGAAATTGATAAGGTAACCACGCCAAAAGGCTGTACTATTGCAGGTTTAAATGAAATGGAGCACCAGGGTTTCAGCTCATCTCTTATAAAAGGAATTTCAACCAGTTATAACAAGATTCTAAAAGGATAATTTATACCTCAGCAGCAAGTTGTTTTATCGGTATCTTGTCAATTTCGTAATACTCTCCTTTATTAAATAAGTAGTTCCACGATGCGGACAGTATTTGATGCACTAGTAAAAAAAGGCACTAATGCTATAGGCAGTAAACCATTTGTACATAATCTTTGTACTGATGTTGACAATTGACACAATTGCCCTTAACTCAAGACAATATCCAATATCAATAAAACGCAGGGTGAATTTTAACGTTGACATTTAAATTGATTATCCATGAAATAACAGGCGCATCAGTAAAAAACTTGTATTATACAATGTACGGGCAAAACAAACATCCAATATCCAAAAAGAAAATCCAATGTAAACTGTTGTATTTATTAAGATGATTACAGAATGATGACGACCCAAAGAAAACCTTAAACCAATATCTTATTACAAAAAACCAACGGGAACCTGACACTTGGTATTATACTGAATCCGCTAACTAATTTCCGCCTCAGGTATCTGCATTCCTCTGAAACCGACAGTGTTGGTTTCAAAAATTACTTTCACAGTTATTTCTATTCTGGAAATCTACTGTGGAAGTTTTTTATTTATATATATCCTGTACTTTAAAGAATCGATCCTATTCGTATTTATACGTACCGAAAGCAAGTATACTTCCCATAACAGGGCGGGAACATCTACTAAGCGGAGGTTGTTTATCACAGCAGTAAAAAGGGGCAATAATGCTCTTGTTTTGTGCTCACCGATAGCTCATCTTTGTGTCAGAAGTTGATTGATATCTTTTAATTATCAATCATATCCAAAAATCCTGATAAATCAAAAGAAGTATTATCCAAAGTCTTTGTAAAGCTGTTAAAAAATCCAATATCAGTCAACTTCTATTTTTTTAACAAACAACCTTTAAAATAAAAGAACGGATTCAAATCCTGTAGAAAAACCAAAAACCAAATTCCAATTTCCTGGCTTATGCTGTAACAGGCGATGATAGCCAAAAATCAACATCCAATTTCCGGGACTATGCTGTAAAAAGCGATGATGACCCAAAAACCGTAAACCCAATATCCTAACCAATGCTTACAACATTGGGTATGAAAAAACCAAACACACTGAAACCAGAAACAAATTTTTTTCTGGAGAGGAGACCCCTCAAAAAATTAAAGATCCCCCGGACAAATTTAACCGTTTGTCCACCAAAAAACTTCCGCATTTGTTTGCGGAAGTTTTTTTTATGCATAGGCTTATCATTTTTTTTTGTTCTGTTTTAAATCCTGAACAGCCAATAAAAAATAAGCTTTCAGATTTTATGTTTTACCGAACAGCAAAAGCAACAGTTTCTTTTTTTATCAAACATTATCTGGTTTTTTTCCACTATACAGAATGAGTTCTAAATAAGGAAGCATTCCAAAATCCTCTACCACACTGCGTTTCAAAAAATTATTTTTACACACACAAAATAAAAAATTCTAACACTGCGTTAACTAATCTGTTATCCCATACATGAAAACAAACAATGATTTCCTATTGAAAACTGAAAATTCAAATCCTGTCGAAAGACGAAAACCAAATCCCGGTCTATGCTGTAAAAAGCGATGATGACCCAGAAAAACCAATGAATTCAATATCCTAAAGGTCTATGCTGTAAAAAGCGATGATGGCCGGAAAATGACCACACTGAAACCAGGAATTAAAATTTCTGGAGAGGAGACCCCTCTAAAAAATTGATCCCAGTGCAAGCCTTTAAAAAGTTTGTACAACAAAAACCTTCCACAGCTAAAACTGTGGAAGTTTTTGTTTTATACCACTGCGCCCTTTTACTTTTGCAGATGCTCCTTTGCTTTCCTGCTGAATATAGAATTATTCCGGAACGAATTGTTTCCTTAGTTCCCTCTCAAACCGAACTTTTGTATTACCTCGGCCTGGAGGCAGCAGTTGCAGGCATCACTTCTTTCTGCATTCATCCTCCACATTTACAAAAATCTACAGTAGTTATTGGCGGTACAAAAATGCTGGACAGTGAAAAAATAAAACAATTGCAGCCCGATTTAATTATTGCCAATAAAGAAGAAAACACAAAACTGCAGATAGAAGAGCTAGCTGCATATTTTGATGTATGGGTAACTGATGTAACCTGCTTTGCTGATGCATTAAATATGATAGAGGATATTGGCCTGCTTACAAAAACTGAAAACAAAGCTAAGCTGCTTATTAAAGATATAACTGATGGTTTTTCAAAGATTATGCCTGCTGTAAAAAATACTAACACATGCTATCTTATTTGGAGAAAACCATACATGACGGCGGGCGGAGATACTTTTATAAACAGTATGCTGCAGCAATGCGGACTGATAAATATATATGCGGATGAAAAAAGATATCCTGAAGTGAATGCAAATGACTTAAGAAAAAAAGGCTGTCAGTTGCTGCTGCTTTCATCTGAACCTTATCCGTTTAAACAAAAACATATTATAGAACTGCAGCTCCAACTACCCGGTATTAAAATTATACTTGCCAATGGAGAAATGTTTAGCTGGTATGGGAGCAGGATGCTGTATTCAGCAGCGTATTTCTCTAAATTCATTGACCATATCAATTTGCTTTAATCTTTCAGCATCAACGTTTTTTAGTATTTCTTCATTTTATAAAGTGTATTCATTTACTGACGGGGTTCTTTCTTTAAATAACATTTATAAAAAAAGTAAATTCACCTATTTTTGTGGCAAACAACTATTTACATTATGGGAAAATATACAGCCGGCGTATTGCACGGTAAAGAACTGGAAGCATTATACAATGATGCAAAAGACAATCAATTTGCAATGCCGGCAGTAAACTGCATAGGCACCAACAGCATCAATGCTACTTTAGAAACTGCTGCTAAAGTAAACTCTCCCGTTATTATACAATTCAGCAATGGTGGTGCACAGTTTATAGCCGGCAAAGGAATGCCCAATGATAAGCTGCAGGGTAACATCTCCGGCGGTATATCCGGCGCTTTGCATATACACAATGTGGCAAAATATTACGGTGTGCCTGTGGTGCTCCATACAGATCATGCAGCAAAAAAATGGTTGCCCTGGGTAAGCGGCCTCATTGATGCAGGTGAACAGTTTTATAAAGAAAAAGGTCAGCCGCTTTTTAGTTCTCACATGCTGGACTTAAGTGAAGAACCACTTGAAGAAAACATACGTACTTCCGTAGAATTTTTTAAACGCTTGGTGCCATTGGGCATGAGTATAGAAATAGAATTGGGTGTAACGGGCGGTGAAGAAGATGGTGTAGATAACAGTGATGTGGAAAACGACAAGCTCTATACCCAGCCCCAGCATGTAGCATACTCCTATACTGAACTCAGCAAGGTGGGTAATATGTTTACAGTGGCTGCTGCATTTGGTAATGTGCATGGAGTATACAAACCAGGCAATGTGGAATTGCGGCCAGAAATTTTGCACAACAGCCAGGCTTATATTGAAAAGGAATTGCACACAGCGGCTAAGCCTGTGTACTTTGTATTTCACGGCGGCAGCGGATCGCCGCAGCATCAAATACG
>JAYWIB010000032.1:0-1552 GCA_043789265.1 Chitinophagaceae bacterium | reverse complement strand
TCCCACGATTCATTTTTATACAGTAGCTAAAAAATGGTGATACAATTTCCTTATTGTAAAAGGCGGCGGTACTGTACTGCCGCCTTTTCTTTTACGATTTCTTATCTTTTGGAAAATCATCCTCATCAGATATATTTGCACCTCACTTAAAATAATTGTTGAAATGAAAGTAATGAAGTTTGGCGGCACCAGCGTGGGCAAGCCTGAGCGGATGCATGATGTGGCTGCACTGATAACAAAAGACGCCGAAGAAAAACTGGTAGTGCTTTCTGCACTAAGCGGCACCACCAATGCGCTGGTGGAAATAAGCAATTCACTTTCACTGGGCGACAGAGTGGCCGCAAGGCAACAGATAGCAGCACTGGAAGCACATTACCGAAATTTTTGCAATGCGCTTTTAAGCAGTACGGCTGCGCTGAATAAAGCACTCAGCATTGTGCAGGAGCATTTTGAATTTCTTACTATCATTTTAAAAATTTCTTTTAGCGAAGCACTGCATAAAGATATACTGGCACAGGGCGAACTGCTGAGTACAAAATTATTTTGCTGCTATCTGGAAGAAAAAGGAATTGATCACCTGCTGATACCGGCACTTGATTTTATGACCATAGATAATTATGATGAGCCGCAGATAGGCAGTATTAAAGTAAAACTGGCGCAACTGCTGCAGCGCAACAAAGACAAAAAAATATTTATTACCCAGGGATACATCAGCCGCAATGCAAAGGGTGAAGTGGACAATTTAAAAAGAGGTGGAAGTGATTACAGCGCTTCGCTGATAGCTGCGGCCATCAATGCATCGGTGTGTGAAATATGGACCGATATTGACGGCATGCACAACAACGATCCAAGGGTAGTAAATAAAACAGTGGCCATTGAGCAACTGAGCTTTGATGAAGCAGCAGAACTTGCATATTTTGGCGCAAAAATTCTGCACCCGGCAAGCATATGGCCTGCACAGTTTTACAACGTGCCGGTAAAATTGCTGAACACCATGCAGCCCGATGCAAAAGGAACTTTAATAGCTGCAGAAGCCGGCAGCACCGGCGTAAAAGCCGTGGCTGCAAAAGATGGTATTACTGCCATAAAAATTAAGAGTAGCCGCATGCTGCTTGCGTATGGTTTTTTGAGAAAGATATTTGAAGTGTTTGAAAAATACCGCACACCTATTGATATGATTACCACTTCTGAAGTGGCGGTTTCTTTAACCATTGATGCAGACACACAAGTTAAAGACATCATTAAAGAACTGGAAGTATTTGGTACGGTAGAAATAGATACCAACCAAACCATCGTAACCATTGTGGGCAACGAAATAAATGAAACCGCTAATGTATTGCAGAAAGTATTTGCGGCGCTGGGAGATATACCTGTACGCATGGTAAGCTATGGTGGCAGCAGGCACAACATTTCTGTGCTGATACCAAGGGCTTTTAAAGAACAAACTTTGCAGGCGCTTAACAGTAGTTTGTTTGGGCTTTAAGCTATATGATAGATTCGCTCAATAAAAAATTTGCTATGCTATCGCTCACAAGTTTTTTATCACCGCATC
>JAYWIB010000031.1:0-1558 GCA_043789265.1 Chitinophagaceae bacterium | reverse complement strand
TGGTAAACTGAAGGCACTTACCATTTTGTGTCCCAGAGGCACGCTGTATCAAAGCGCTCTATCTGTAAAAGGTTATAAGAAGCGGCCGCTGCTGCTGCTGCTCCGGTTTATCGGCGTTCATAAAAAAATCAGGTTTCATGCCACCAATGAAAGAGAGCAGCAGGCTATCCTGCATAGTTTTCCCGGCAGCGAAATTGTCATTGCAAATAACTTACCGGATATGATGCAGGATGCGTTTGTTTCCTGCCAAAAAATTAGCGGCAGTGTAAAATGTATTTTTGTTTCCAGGATTGTTCCAATAAAAAACCTGCTTTTTATTTTGCAATTATTACATCACGTAAAAGCAACTGTACAGTTTACAATTGTTGGTCCAATGGAAGATGCGGCGTACTGGCAAAAATGTACAGCCGAAATAAAATTGCTTTCAAAAAATATAGAAGTAGAGTATGCAGGCGCTAAAACTAAATCAGCAATAAAAGAATTGCTGTATCAAAATCATTTATTCATACTGCCTACAAAAGGAGAAAACTTTGGGCATGCGATATTTGAAGCGCTGCTTGCGGGCCGCCCTGTTTTGATAAGCGACCAGACGCCCTGGACAAACCTACAGCAATCAACAGCCGGATGGGATATAGCCCTTGATGATAAAAATGGTTTTGTAAAAATAATAGAGCAAATGGCCACTGCTGATCAGGCAATGTTTGACAGTATGGCAAAAAATGCCAGGCAATATGCGGCAAATTTTATAAGCAATAAAACCCTGAAGCAACCTTATCATTCTTTATTTCAATGAATAACAATCAGACAGATAACTCGGCTTATAAAACCACCATTGTTATTGGCGCTTCCAAACCAAAGCAGGTACTTTGGTTTTTTATAAATGCTGTTTTTTTTATCAACCCTTTAGTGGCGGGTGCTGGTTTTAAAGTTTTTTTATTGAAGTTATTTGGTGCAACTGTTGGAAAGGGCGTGGTAATAAAACCTTCGGTAAATATTAAATATCCGTGGAAGCTAAGCATCGGCAATCATTCATGGATTGGCGAAAAAGTATGGATTGATAATCTTGCATACGTTACAATAGGAAACAATGTATGTATTTCGCAGGGGGCATTTTTACTAACAGGCAATCACAATTATAAAAAAACCAGTTTTGATCTTATCCTTGGAGAAATAAAACTGGAAGATGGCGTTTGGATAGGAGCCAGGTCAATTGTATGCCCGGGCGTAACTTGTTTTTCACATTCCGTTTTATCTGTATCTTCTGTAGCTGCCACCAATCTTCAGGCATATTGTATTTACAAAGGCAATCCCGCCACACTTTCTGCAGAACGCAACATTCAATAGCCTGCTGCTGTTGTTAATGAAGCATCACATTTTTCCCTTTTTCACACCGCTGATTGATTTTCTTTTTTTTATATAATTTTCTTTTATGCATTTATTTTTATTTATCCTACCCAATTGGTGCATTTCGGCTGGTACTAAAAAAATGACTATTTTGCCTTTTAATTAATTGCATTTATTTTTTTGTCATGAAGGTAACTATCATAACAGTCACGTA
>JAYWIB010000030.1:0-1563 GCA_043789265.1 Chitinophagaceae bacterium | reverse complement strand
TAATTCTTTACGGGCTTTTGAAAGTAACAGCACCGTGTACTTCATTTCTTAACAGTATTATTCTTCAATCTTTTAAAATAACTAACTGTTTCTTCAATAGTATATCCTTTTTCTTTCCCTGATTTCCAGCTATTATACCTGCTGTCCAGTTCTTTAACGATGGAGGCATTCTGCCACCATTCAGCAGTTGTTTCAATATCATCCTGCAAAAGATTATAAATAGCTATTACTTTTTTTTCGTCTGCTACCTTTATATAATCATATAGTTTTTCCCTGATGGCTGAGGATGGCATACAATGAATTTTTGAAAATGAAAGTTACAATTAAAAGCTTAGTTGCAAAAGAAAGGGGTGCATTTAAAATTGTCGCATCATTTTGACCTCACCCCCAACCTCCCGATAAAAAAATCGGGACAGGCTCTCTCCAAAGGAAAGGGGAGTTTTAGACCCTAATGTTTCGAGGAATTTCCACGCACGTAACTATTTTATAGTGCGACAATTTTAAATGCCCCCAAAGAAAGCCATTCTGTAAATCAGGGTAGCCAATTAATTATTTCTGCTAACATTTTGATTGCCAAAATTGGGGTACTTGCTATGAGGATCTGTGCAAAAATTTTAAGTGAGGTACAGCAGCCTTAAGGAAAATTTGATAGAAAGTATAAATGCACACCATTACATTAACGTTGACAATTTACTATTCCTAACTTTATACAAACATGCTGACATGACAATAAAGGATAAAAAAACACAAGTGCTGGAGATGCTGAAAAAAACAAACGATTACTCTTTAATAGAAGAAGTATATGATTTGCTGCACCCTGCAAAAGCCGTAACAGAAATAAATATTCAGGGAATGCCCGAACCACTGCAACATAAAATAAACAAGGCTATGGAAGATTACAATGCCGGCAATTACATCACCCATGAACAAATGAAACAAAAGCTGCAGCAATGGCTTACCAAATAATCTGGACTGCTGAATGAGACAACGAATTATGTTATATAATTTTTTTTGGAGCAGCTATTTAAAATTTTTTTTCGCCACCAATAACACGAATACACACTAATTTTTTTACAAATAACTATTTGGATAAACCTGTGTAATCCCATGCCAAACACATTCTACAGGGATTACCTGAATCCTTTAAAACAGCTTCTGATAGAAACTGGTCTTTATATTACGCTGTCAGATTTTAACGTTAAGCCTTACCCTTACAAAAAAGATATTTCCAAAAGCACGCACTCCTAAGTGATAAAACTCATTTTCGCCGGGATTAAAAAACTATTTACAATTTTAGAATTGCTGAAAAATGATTTTCTGCTGAAAGGCAGGCGGATAGAAGTGGAAAGCACGGTGAGGCTCTGTGCTACGGGCTTTGCGCCGGACTTGTAACGGATAGCCGCAACCGAAGTGGAGAAATGATAAAAAGCCAGTTGCCCCAAATAAAAAATTTACCTCACCATGTATGTCTTCTTATCTGGCCCGATACCTTTTAACGTTAAACTCTTCCATGCTTTTGGCAGCACAGATTTTATTTGTGTGAGTCCGGCTGGTGTTATTTCC
>JAYWIB010000029.1:0-1564 GCA_043789265.1 Chitinophagaceae bacterium | reverse complement strand
GCGCTTATACCTACGCAGATGTAAACAGTGATGCAGAGGGTACATCTACCTATAAATGGTACCGTGCCGATGACAATTCAGGTACCAACGAAGCTGCTATTTCAGGTGCTACCAGCAATACCTATAGTGTGGGTTCTGCAGACTTAAATAAATATATCCGTTTTAGTGTAATACCCGTTGCAGCTACTGGCAGCAGCCCTGGTGCAGAAACATTTAGCAGCAGGGTAGGCCCCGGTTCCTCTAACCAAGTGCCCTTAGCTACCAGTGTATCCATAACCGGAACTACCAATATTGGGCAAACACTTACAGGTACTTATACTTATAGTGATAATGAGAATGATGCACAGGGAACGTCTACCTTTAAATGGTACCGGGCTAATACAAGTGGCGGAGCAGGGGAGGCAGCTATTTCAGGCGCCACTTCCATTACATATATACTAACCCCGGCAGATCAGGGTAAGTTTATCCGCTTTGGCGTAATACCCGTAGCTGCCACAGGTACCAGCCCCGGTGCAGAAGCTTTCAGCGCAAGAGCAGGCGCTATTAATTCCTTCCCTTCGGCAGGTACAGTAGCTATTACCGGTACTGCGGTAGTGGGGCAAACGCTTAGCAGTTCTTACACCTATTCGGATGCAGATGGCGATGCAGAAAGCACCAGTACGTATAAATGGTACCGTGCCAATGACAATGCAGGTACCGGCGAAGCAGCGATTTCCGGCGCTATGGCTGCCACTTACATACTTACCACATCGGATATAGGTAAATTTATCCGCTGCAGCGTAATACCTGTGGCCACAGCAGGCAGCACGCCCGGTACAGAAACATTCAGCAGCCGCCAGGGGCCGGTTACTACCAACGGTGCATCTACCATTACGGCAGATGCAGGGCTTACACCGGGTACCAATGTAGATTATGCAAATGCAAACTTTCAGGGAACAGATGTTACTGCCGCTGGTTACGAAATTGCCCGGTTTAAAGTAAATGATGTGGCTGGTACACCAGATGATGGCTTGCCCACAACGCTTACAGCACTTAGTTTTTCGCTCTCTAACAGCGGCAATGTACGCCGGGTGGCTTTGTATAATGATTCCAATACAGAAATACAGGAACTGGCATCTGCAGCCACACTTAACTTTAGCTCACTTAATATTGCTGCTGCTTCAGGCAATTCTAAATCATTTTCGGTACGCATTACTTTTACTGCTGCAGTTACTGACAATGTACAGCCTCAGTTAACCATTACTTCGGCTACAGCCCTGGCCACCGGTTCTTCCTTTAACGGCACCGCTGCAGGCGGTGCAGCCAGCAGCACAGCCAGCGATGACAACAGGATAGAAGTAACCGCCACTAAACTGGAATTTACTACTGGCGCTCAGGCTTCCGCAAGTGTGGGCAGCAATCTCTCGCCAGCACCAGTTGTTACTGCCAGAGACGCCGGTAACAATACAGATTTAGATTATACCTATCCCGGCTTAGCCGTGTCCAATACTGCAAACTTAACTACCAACGGACAGGCACCAACGGTAACTTCGGGAGTACTTACGTTTAGTAATTTTAATTTTAC
>JAYWIB010000028.1:0-1565 GCA_043789265.1 Chitinophagaceae bacterium | reverse complement strand
CAGCCGCTCCATCTACAAACGAAGTATCGCCGAATGAATCCTTTCTGCAGCCCCATACTACAGCAAGGAGCAGGCATATGGTAAATAAATATTTTAATGCTTTCATGATAATCAGTTTATAATTTTTTTAAAATGTATTAATACCCCGGATTCTGTACAATGTTTGTTCCGTCTACTTCTGCCTGGGGTACAGGAAATACTTCATGCTTTCCTGCTTCAAAACCCAGGGAACCTAACACTGCTGCTGCCATGCCGGTTCTTACCAAATCAAAAAAACGTTCTCCTTCCATGGCGAGTTCCAGCCTGCGTTCTTTTAGTATTGCATCATACAGGGCAGTACCTGTTGCAGTAATATCATGTTGATTGTTTCCAAATGCCCTGCGGCGTACTTCATTTAAATAGGTTTGTGCTTTTATATCATTGCCTGATTTATTATTTGCTTCAGCAGCCATCAGCAATACATCGCCATAGCGGATGGTTCTAAGGTTGTTTAAATAATTTAATTCCAGCTGGCCGCTTGTTTCTCCAATACGTGGCAGGTATTTATGAGAATAAAAGCCTGTGTTTCTGTAAGGAGCAACGAGGTACTCTATATTAAGCGCTGGATTGGCATTCTTATATGCTTCCGCATCAAAGATGGTGGCCTCTTTTCTTTTGTCGCCTGCTTCATAAGCGTCTGCCAGATTTTGTGTCGGTAAATTGGTACTCCATCCGGATGCATAGGGCATTCCGGAGCCACCGGAAAAACCACGTACGCCTGACTGCTGTACCAGCAAATTGCCCTGGTTCCGGGTAGGATGAGCCCAGTCGAAAGTAGCCTGCCCGTTAGAATATTGTATTTCAAAAACAGATTCAGATCCGTTTTCGCCGCTTTGTAAAAATATATTTCCAAAACTACGTGTGGGATCCTTTACCGGATCGCCTACCAGTACAAAAGGACCCGCTACCACATTTTCAAGCACTGCTGCTGCTTCAGCATATTTCTGCTGATACAGGTAAGCCTTGCCAAGCAGCGCCTGTGCGGCATACTTTGTTGCCCTGCCTTTTTCAGTTTGCACCGTGGGCAAAGTGCCAATGGCTGCAGTAAGGTCTGTTTCAATTTGTTTGTATACTTCTGCTTTAGGTGAGCGTGTGAGGGAGCGGCTGTCTGTAACACCCAATCTTTTTTCAGTAAACAAAGGCACATCACCAAACATGCGTACCAGCGTAAAATAATAATAGGCTCTTAAAAAATATACTTCTCCATACAACGCCTCTTTGCCCGAAAAATTAACAGTCTCGCCTGCGATGTTTGCAGCCTTATACAGGTGCAGATAATTGGCCCTGTTAACACCCTCATAGGCCGCCTGCCATAAATCTGCCAGCGTGGAATTTACCGGCGTATAAGTAAAATCATCTATCTGCTGAATAGACAACTGATCCGAAGCACTTTCTCCACCCGACACTGAATTGTCTGTAATTACGTCTCCAATGAGGGCGGCTTGGTTGAGCCAGGTTAATGGCGAATACACACCCACTCCCATCGCCCTGTAATCGCTTTCCGATTTTAAATATTCCTGATCAGT
>JAYWIB010000027.1:0-1570 GCA_043789265.1 Chitinophagaceae bacterium | reverse complement strand
GGCACATGTGCATGCCTTTCTGCAGTACCGCCTTCATGTCGAAAAAACTTTGCTGCCGGCTTTTATCATTGTCCCTGTTTACCAGCACCGCTCCACGTTTATAGAACAAACCAAATACAGGCACTTTTGCAAAGGAGGCTTTGGCTATGGTTTTATTGCCGCCGGGTATAAAGGGTGCCGACAGCGGAACATCAAGCAGTGCATTGTGATTGAACACCACTACATAGTTTTGCCCAGGTTTAAAATTATCCCGGCCATATACTTTTACCGGGCAGCCCACCAGCCACAGCCATACCTGCATCCACCACCTTGATACAGTAATAAAATAATCCTGTCCTCTTTTTTCGGGAAACAAATAAGATAACATGGAAGGAATAAAAATGATAAGAAAAGTGCCTGCAAAACTCATCAGCCCCCACAGCGCCCAGATACGCCCAAAAATTTCTGTAAAAAAAGAAGAAGTGGAATGAGGTGTTTTTTTAAAATGTTGTTCGTCCTGCTGCATGCTGTATGCTTAAAAAATTTGCTGAGCTTATGGTGTTAATAATTTCCAGTCGATGGGCGCTGCACCCTGTTTTACCAGCAGCTCATTGGCTTTAGAAAAATGGCGGCAGCCAAAAAATCCTTTGTCTGCACTAAAAGGTGATGGATGAGCGGCCTTTAAAACATGGTGGCGTGTTTCGTCTATCAGCACCTGTTTATCCTGGGCAAACTTACCCCATAATAAAAAAATTACGTCTTTTTTTTCTGCGGATATTTTTTGCATTACCGCATCGGTAAAATTCATCCATCCAATTTTTGCGTGACTGGCAGGCTCGTTGGCCCTTACGGTAAGGATGGCATTTAACAGCAGCACACCCTGCTGTGCCCACATGGTAAGGTTGCCATATGCCGCAGGCATGGCTATGCCAGTGTCCTGCTGAATCTCTTTATAAATATTGACTAACGAAGGCGGCGGCTTAATGCCATTGGGAACAGAAAAGCTTAAACCATGCGCCTGGCCTGGATTGTGATACGGATCCTGACCTAATATCACCACTTTTACTTTATCAAAAGGGGTTTGATTGAATGCATTAAAAATAAGCGGCCCCGGCGGATATATTATTTTGCCCGCTGCCCTTTCTGTTTTTAAAAAAGTTACTATTTCTAAAAAATAAGTTTTGGTAAACTCGTTTTTTAAATGCGCCTTCCACGAAGCTTCCATCTGTACATCCATCCGCAATGATTTGTATAAAAATACGAAAGCGATTTCAACAGCATAAAGTTTTGTTTACACCGTGCTTGATAAAATTGCCTGCATTAAGGCAGGCACAGCCGTGTGTATTAAAAGATTGTTCAAAATGATTGTGGCTTTATTTAATAAATTTTTGCAACTAAATTTTGAAACATTGTAAAAATGCTGCCTGCCTTTTTAAGCAGCGGTTCTGCCCCCTGTTTTACAAAAAGCTTTCACAACTAAATTGCTTTATAAATAAAAACCGGTTTAAAAATAGCTGGCATTAATAAAGGCTTTTGCAGTTAAGGTTACTAAGCCCTGCTCCTTTATGGAAGATCCGGATTATTTCGGGGT
>JAYWIB010000026.1:0-1572 GCA_043789265.1 Chitinophagaceae bacterium | reverse complement strand
CCGGTTACATTTTTGGCGGAAACGAAGGCGGGCATAAAATTTCAATGACAACACCTGTGCGTATGGACATCAACGATTCTATAGCTACCATGAGTTTTGTAATGCCTGCAAAATACGATTCGGGCAATTTACCAAAACCAAATGACGGGCAAGTAATGATCAAAACTATACCCGATGAATATGTGGCAGCTAGTAAATTTGGCGGGTATGCTTCAGACGAAGATGTAAAAGTTAATACTGAGAAGCTAAAAAAATTATTGACTGAAAATAAAATCAATTTTTATGGAAATTTTCGCCTGCTGGCATACAACGCACCCTACCAAATAATTAATAGAAGAAATGAAATTATTGTAAATGTTGACTGGGATGAATACAAATAAAAATATTATAGTTTTATGAAAACCCTTTCTCTAAAACTTTTATTGCTTTTATTATTCTTTGCTTCCTGTAAAAGCAAACAGGAAAAAACAAACCCTGTACAAGAGAAAATAACTGAATCTGTGTATGCTTCCGGCATTATTATAAGCACAAATCAATACAAAGTTTTTTCAACAGTAAATGGAGTTATAGCAGCAATAGTAGTTAAGGAAGGCGATGTGGTTAAGAAAGGTGATGCAATAATAAAATTAGTAAATACAAACGCACAATTAAATACAGAAAATGCCGCCCTATCCGCAGACTATAGTGCTGCAAATAACAATGCTGAAAAGCTAAATGAATTACAGATTGCTACAAACCTTGCTAAAGCAAAAATGAATGAAGATGCCTTGTTGCAGCAAAGGCAGCAAAATTTATGGAAGGAAAATATTGGTACTAAAAACGAACTGGACCAACGGCAACTGGCTTATAAAAGTTCAGCAACTGCCTACCATGCCGCCGCCCTCCGCTATACCCAATTAAAAAAGCAAATTAATTTTCAGGCAAAGCAATCTCAAAATACTTTACAAATTTCATCTTCCATAAAAAATGATTATACTATTAAAACTAATGCAGATGGCAAAGTGTACAACATAATAATGAAGCAGGGCGAAATGGTAAATACTTTAAGCCCGGTTGCAATAATTGGAGATGCCAATAATTTTATGATGGAACTACAGGTAGATGAATTTGATATTAACCGGATAAAAATCGGACAAAAAATTATATTGAGTATGGACAGTTACAAAGGCCAGGTTTTTGAAGCTGCAGTAACCAATATAAATCCGATAATGAACGACAGGTCAAAATCATTTACCGTAGAAGCAGTGTTTATAAAACAACCAGCTACATTATACCCCAATCTTACATGCGAAGCAAATATTGTAATACAACAAAATGAAAAAGCCATCACCATCCCAAGAAATTATTTATTGGCAGGAGATAGTGTATGGATTGAACCTAAAAAAAAGAGGAAAGTAATTGTTGGATTAAAAGATTATCAGAAAGTAGAAATAATAAGTGGTTTATCGGTAAATGATTTTATTTATAAACCTGCATTATGAATATTAAACTCATCAGCAGCATAGCAAAATCATTATTATTTGCCAGGTTTAAACAAACGTTGGTAGCCGCTGTGGGTGTCACTTTTAGCAT
>JAYWIB010000025.1:0-1573 GCA_043789265.1 Chitinophagaceae bacterium | reverse complement strand
GCTGTATGTTCTTGCCTGCTGGCAGTTTTGCTGCTCACCTCTTTCAGCAGCAGGATACAGCCTGCAGCCAAAGCCCGTGTTTTAATATTCTCAAAAACCAATGGCTTCCGCCACCAAAGTATTGAAGCTGGCATTGCGGCCATTAAAAAGCTGGGAGACGAAAATAATTTTTGCGTGGATGCCACTGAAGATTCATTGGATATCAATCAAAAAAAATTATCAAAGTATAAGGCCATCATTTTTTTGTGCGCTACCGGAAAAGTGCTGGGAGTACCTGAAGAAATGGCACTGCAAAAATATATACACGGTGGAGGAGGCTTTGCAGGTATACATGCTGCCACAGATTGCGAAACCAACTGGCCCTGGTATGTAAATATGGTGGGCGCCAGTTTTGAATCGCACCCAGTACCGCAGGTGGCAAAGCTTATAGTGGTAGACAGCACTCATCTTTCCACCAAACACCTGCCTGCGGTATGGGAAAGAAAAGATGAATGGTATAACTTTAAAAACCTGAATCCTGAAGTAAATGTGCTGATAAAAATTGATGAAACCTCTTACGAAGGCGGCAAGCATGGCGGCAATCATCCTATGGCATGGTATCAGCAGTATGAAGGAGGAAGAATATTTTATACAGAGCTCGGTCATACCAGCGAAAGCTACAGCGAGCCTTTATACCTGCAGCATATTTTGGGTGGTATAAAGTATGCCATGGGTCTAAAATAATGACAGAAGCCTTTTCGCCAACAAATTTTTTATTAATAAATAACAATGGCTGCAGGCATCCATTCGCTGGCGCTGGTTGATATTAACTTGCAGCAATAAAAAAAATCAACCCCGATAATTAAAGCCGGCTTCAGTTTTTTGCTCTCTTTAAGCATCCGGCTAAGCAATGCCAATAAGCATCTTATTTAGTACAGCGATCTCCGGATAATTTTTCTTGCGGCAGCAATACTTGAAATGTAGCTTTACTTCTTTATATTTGAAAAATCAGCCTTTACGGTTTCCTGCCACATATTTGTTTACCAAAACTATCCAGTATGCAAACAAGCGAACTGCTGCAGTCTTATTTGGTGGATGCCGGCACATGGGACGAAATGTACGGCAGCGACGGTCTGCGTACACATTACAAAACAGTGGTGGATTTTCTGCAGCACCTGCCGATAGATGAACTCCATAAAAAAGAAGAAATGGCCCGTCGGCTTTTTATGAGCCAGGGCATTACATTTACTGTGTACAGCAGCGGCGAAGGCATCGAAAAAATATTTCCATTCGATATTATCCCCCGTATCATTACAGCGGCGGAGTGGCACTTTATAGAAAAAGGCATTCGCCAGCGGCTGAAGGCGCTCAATCTTTTTTTAAAGGACGTATACAGCAATCAGTTTATTATCAAAGATGGCGTGGTGCCTGCGGAAATGATTTACAGTTGTCCGCACTACCTGAGGGAGATGCACAATTTTCCTGTGCCGCATGATATTTATGTACACATCTCCGGCATTGATTTAATTAAAGATAAAGACGGCACCTTTTATATACTTGAAGACAACCTGCGTACACCCAGCGGCGTTAGTTA
>JAYWIB010000024.1:0-1576 GCA_043789265.1 Chitinophagaceae bacterium | reverse complement strand
TACAATGGTTCGTTGCCTGCACTTAACGACGTGGTACCCCTCACCCTTATTTGAACAAAACTTCCCGGTGCACCTGTATTGTTGGTTACCTGTACCCCAGCTACCTTTCCCTGCAGTGCCTGGTCAAGACTGGTAACAAGAAGGTCTTTTATATCCGATGCCCTTACGGTACCAATGGCGCTGGACACCTCTCTTTTTCTTTGTGTGCCGTAGCCGATAACCACTACATCATTCAGGTCGTTGTTTTTTGTTTGCAGGGTTACGTTGATAACCTGCAGTCCTTTTATAGCACGTTCGATCGTTACATATCCCACAGATGAAATGATCAGCACTGCATCGTCCGGAACATTCAGGTTAAAGCGGCCCTCTGCATCAGTAGAAGTACCAACAGAGGATCCTTTTACTTTAATGCTTGCCGATGCTAGGGGGCTGCCATCTGTGGCAGTGACCCTGCCCGTTACGGGCACCTGCGACGCAATGTACCGGGCCGTACCAATTACCACCAGATTGTTATCAAAAAATTTATACGTCAGGTCTTCGCCTTTAAATAAATCGTCCAGCACTTTGACCAATGGGACGTCAGCCACATTGATATCGAATTTTTTCCCACCGGGCAGCAGATCATCGTTGTACAGAAAAGTGAATACTGTATTCTTTTGAATCTCCGAAAAAATTTTTGGCAAATCTGCATTTTTCAGATTTAAGGTTACGTTCGTTTGGCCCAGGCCTGTAGCGTAACTATTTAAAAAAACAGTAAAAAGCAGTAGCGAAGTCAGTTTCATAATTCGCAGCAATTTGGTAAACCTGATGGCAACAGGCTGTTTCAAATGACGGATGTCATTTATTTTCATACTTTTAAGTTTGAGAATTGAAAAATGGGATGGCCTTCCGGTCTAAGTTGTCCACCCGTTTCAGTTTGATAAGGGAGATGTTTACAGCATCTCCTTTTTTGGGCAGTCGCAATCAGGTCATAGCAATCGTTTTAAGGGTTGAGCAATCGTTTTATTTGAGTTTGATATTGATGATATTTTTATCTATGCTGTATACAAACTTATAATCGCAACTAAATGACAGTGCTTCCAAAGCCTGTACAATATTTTGCCGGGCAAATGCGCCGGTAAACTTTATCTTTTTACAGGAAGCCGTTTCAAAATTAATTTTCACATCGTACCAGCGTTCCATTTGTATAGCCAGTTGCTCAAATGTTATCCCTTTAAAAATTAGCTTGTCCTGCATCCATGCCAGATCTTCAGCTACATTATCTTTTTTATCAACCTGCATAAGGCTGATGGTATATAGTGTTGCTTTACCGGGCACTTTGGCTACAGGCATCTTGGCTGCACTGTCTTCCATCGTTTTTATTTTAAGGATAGCAATTTTTTCATTTGGCCTCAGCAGAATTTTTCTCTCCGGGTCATTACTGGTAGTTAATTCAACAGAACCCCTCACCAGGGCGGTTTCAACACGGTCGTCGGCTGGGTAGGCTTTAACATTAAAGGCTGTACCCAGCACTTTAATGTTAACGTTTGCGGCATGAAGAACAAATGGGTTACGGGCTTCGTGTACCACATCAAAA
>JAYWIB010000023.1:0-1577 GCA_043789265.1 Chitinophagaceae bacterium | reverse complement strand
CCACTGCAGCTTTCGATTCGGAATAAATAGTTCCTTTGTAAGTAAGCCCCGGCTCCCTGAAATGCACATGATTGTCAATAACACCTGGCAATAAAAATTTTCCTTCGCCATTTATTTCCACAGCATTTTCCTGTACACTTATCTGAGGTGCAATTTTTTTTATAAAGTGTCCTTCTGTCAATACATCCAGCACTTTTGTTTTTCCTTCATTTACTACCTGTATGTTTTTAAAAAGGTATTTTTGCATATCTTGAAAATAATTACCAAAATTCAATTTCATTAAAAATGCAAATTATCAAAAGCTTTTTCAAACTGCTGTTTTTTATTTGTCCGCTTACTGCTGCAGCTCAATCCACCAATATTCCGCAGGGAGATAAAAGCTATCATTTTATTGACCGGATAGAAATAAAGCAACGCACGAATACTGACATTAATTATTCCGGCATAAAACCATACAACCGAAAGGCTGCTGTAAAAGAAGCTGAACTGCTGGACAGCATAGCATCCAGCGAAGGCAGTGCTGCCACCGCATCCAATTTAAATGAAACAAAAGGCATCCGCCTTACACCGATAGACAGGTACAACATGCGTAGTTTTTTAATAAATAACAGCGAATGGGTAAGCGGCAACACGGATGACTTCCTTAGCAAAAAACCTTTGCTTAAACACTTTTATATTACCAATCCCAATTTGCTGGAAGTAAATAAAAAAGATTTTTTTCTGGTGGTAAATCCAGTATTGAATTTTGTGTACGGTTCCGAATCGGGTAACAGCCAGCGGAGTTTTTTAAACACTCGTGGCATAACTGTAAGAGGAATGATTTCTAAAAAAATTGGTTTCTCCACCACCCTTACAGATAATCAGGAAAGGGGACCAAAATATTTTCAGGATTATGTAACCAATTTCAGGGCCGTGCCTGGCGTGGGTTTTTATAAGGGCTTTAAATCAAATGCAGTGGATTATTTTGATGCCCGTGGATACATCAGTTTTAATGTGGCAAAATATGTAGACATACAATTTGGGTATGATAAAAATTTTATTGGCAATGGCTACCGCAGTTTATTTTTAAGCGACTGGGGAAACAGTTATTTGTTTTTAAAACTCAATACAAGAATCTGGAAGTTTAATTATCAGAATATTTTTGCAGAGCTGATGCCGCAATACAACAAAATAGGCGGCGACAGTTTGCTCGACAAAAAGTATACAGCCATGCATCACCTCAGCATCAACGTTACCAAATGGCTGAATGTTGGTGTGTTTGAAGGTGTGGTATTTGGCAGAAAAAATCATTTTGATTTTCAATACCTGAATCCAATTATTTTTTACCGCCACATAGAAGGCACGTTGGGCAGCCCGGATAATGCACTGGCGGGCTTCGACTTTAAAGCTAATGTGGCCAATGCTTTTCAACTGTACGGACAAGTGCTGCTGGATGAGTTTAAATTTTCTGAAATAAAATCTAACCGGGGATGGTGGGCCAATAAATGGGGCTATCAGCTCGGTGCAAAATATATAGATGCATTCGGTGTACCCAATCTGGATCTGCAGGTAGAAACCAACAGGGCAAGGCCTTTTAC
>JAYWIB010000022.1:0-5484 GCA_043789265.1 Chitinophagaceae bacterium | reverse complement strand
TCGTTGTTGAAAATTTTTAAGCCTTCATCAAATGTATAACTGGGTACAAGTCCTTTTACAATTTTCCTGCCGGTTATAATGCCTGTATTCGTCATTGAAAGCGGTAATAAAATTTTATCATACAAATTTGCTGCAGATGATTTACCAGTTATTTGCTCAATTATTTTTCCCAGTATGATGTAAGCTCCATTGTCATAATTAAACCTGCTGCCCGGCGCAAAAGCCAGGCTGTCGCTGCAATACAGGCCGATAAAATCATCTGCACTGATAGCTTTTTGATACACCTCCAGTCCTTTATTGTGTTCACAATTGGGAATGCCCGAACTGTACGTCAGCAACTGGTGTATCGTAACTTTATCTTTCGCTTCTCCCCTGTAGCCGGTAAGGTATTTTCCAATTTATCTGTCAGCACAATTTGTCCGCTTTCATAAAGCTGCATAATTAAAACTGCCACAAAAGTTTTAGTGATGGAGCATATTTTAAATTTCGACTGGTTGTTAATTGGGATGTCTAACTGCCTGTTAGCAATGCCAAAAGATTTTATGTATTCAGTGCTGCCATTGTTTGCAATAAGCACCGCTCCGTTAAAATATTTGTTTGCAAAAAAATTATTTACGATACTGTCATATCGTGCCTGGCCTGAGCACACACTAATAAAGAACGAGGTGAATAACGTTAAGTAAAATTTCATATTGATGCTGTCTGTTTAAAATTATATCCGTTTCCGTTACTGTTCTTAGTAAATTATTATAACACAGTTATTCTATTAATATTTAAGCACAAAGTACTGCACCAAAATTTTATTGACTTTCAATTACGTAGAGATTAATTAATGTTGACACCCATAACAATGCTTTATAGAAATGGTTCAATTTAATTCTAATGCATTATCTCAGGTGATTATAGCAACAGATAAATTCACTTCTTAAGCCGCTATATTGGCAAAGGATAACCTTTGCAATATTCTTAACCGGGCAATGATTTTTTTTGAGGCTTACTTGGTGTGCAGTTTCAGTGAGAAGGATTTTGTGGAGATAAAACTTTGCTGTACAAGAACTGTATCAACAGCATTTGCCTGCATTTTTTCAGTAGCCTCATTTTCAATTTGCGTTTTCAATTCAAAAAGTGTTGGGTCAAATAAAACGTGTTTGTCCATCATATAACACATATCGTATTCTATTTGTTCCCAGGTAGAAAAGTGGGCGTGGTTATGCTGCAGTTGTACTTCTAACTTGTCCAGCGCATTTGCCACTTTAGATTCATAGGTTTCTTTTTCTTCAAACTCATAGAACAAGTCGTATATCTCTTGCCCGTTGGTTTCTCTTAACACAGACCGTAAATTTTTAATTGCTTTTTTCTCTCTTTCAACTTTGTCAAGCCT
Organism: Chitinophagaceae bacterium; assembly: GCA_043789265.1. Lineage (GTDB taxonomy): Bacteria > Bacteroidota > Bacteroidia > Chitinophagales > Chitinophagaceae > Ferruginibacter. The sequence goes on along the minus strand of JAYWIB010000022.1, from coordinate 4,103 downwards.
TATTTCAGGATTTCTTAAAACATCGAGGGCAGAAATATCGGTGGCTTCAGCTTCTACCAGGTCGTGCAGAATTATCATTTTTAAAAGCCGAGCCGTATCAACTTGTTGGGTTAACAATGGCTCAATTAAAACGGCCATCAGCGACATTCTCCAGGTATGTTCGGCCACACTTTCCTGCCTGCCGCTTGAAGTATAACTGTGCCGCAGTTCAAATTTAAGGCGCTCTGCCAGTGCAAGCACTTTGAGTATAGATGCAATTTGTTTTTCCATATTTAAAGATAAGATGATGTCTGAAAAAAAATTTTTATACCATGTCTATTTCAAATTTTTACTAAGCAGCAAAAAATGTTAACCCCGTCAGCCGTTTAAAACGCTGACTGCGGTTGTTATCAGAAACGAAAATTTGAAATGCGCCCTTATACCTGCACCGTGCATTCCCATTTGGTACGGGCATTTTGGAAAGATAAGGCGATGGATTATTTTTCTTTTCTTAAATAATGAAATACTGTGGCTTCCAATTTGTCTTCTTTATTTTTTTCTTCCAGCAACACATCAAGCTGGTCATCACCCGCAAGCTCATAAGTCAGTTTAATTGTGCCGTCATTACTTTTAAAAACAGCTTTATTTTTAGTAAGGCTTATCAGCGGATAACGATGTGGATTCATCTTATCTTCCCAGCCAATACTGCCTGCATTAAAATGCCGCAGTATCATTACGGGCACACTGTCCGATTGCTCTATCACAACAAACTCGTAAAACACCACCTTTCCATTTTTTACGCAGCGGTAATTGCTAATCATATTATTGCCCAAAGGTTCGCCCCAGTATTCTTCCATATCTCCCCACTCATGTTTTACAAACCAATTTCCTTTCATAAAGGCAAGGTCTTTTATATTGGCATTAAATGTTTGAGCATTACTGATATCACCCAATAAAATAAAAAAAATTGCTGCAATAGATTTATTTCTTTTTATCATTTGCGTTTGAATTGAAATCATCTTTCATCCTTAAAGAATCTTTAAGGCAGGATAAGCTAAAGATAACTCAAAGGCGGTATTTTGAAATATCTATGCCTTTAGCGTTCGCCGCCACGGCCTTAATATTGCTGATTGCACGATAGAAGACAGGTATCTTTGACTACATAATTCACTGTGGCGGCAGTCAATGGAAACATTCTGCAGCCAAATGAGTTCTGAATTGTAAACTCTGGACAACGCTGATTGGCTTTCAACATTTCTTTAAAGATTAATAATAACAATCGAATAACCCTGTATTGGCTATCTCGTGTTTCCTGTTAAAAAACTTTCATACCAAAATAGCCCACCAGCGTAAAAATTATACAACGGGCCAGCACACCCACGCAGCACCAGCCGGCCAGCTTATGCATGTTTACATTAAAGCCCACACCTGCAGCTATGCTAACAGGTGCACCCACGGTAAAAGTGCCTAATACCCCCAGCCCCACCACACCAAATTTTTCCCACAGCTTGTGAGCAAGCGTTGGTTTTTTTTCTTTGGGCGTTTCTTTAGGCTTACGGAATTTTGCAATAAACATTTCTATTTTTTCTCCTAAAAATGCGGCCACAAACACGCCGGCAATACCACCGGCAAGGGCAGCAAAAAAAATAATCCACGGCGATAATTTAAAAGCAAAGCCTGCAGGGATGGCTGCATAAATTTCAAAAGTGGCAAGACCTGCAACAGTTAATATTTTATAAAGCATACGGATTATTTAGCCGCAATATTAAGTCATTTTAAAACAATGTATTTTGGGTATTCATTTTTGGCATTGGCGCTTTCAAACATGATTTATGATTGTTGCCAATGCTTTGCTGAGTTTGCAACGCAGCATTAATTTCTATCAATCCTGTTATCCTGAGTTGGCAACTCAGGATAAGATGTCAATACAAAATACTTTTGGTATAGCAAGTCTTAAGAGCCTGGTGCAAGGCAAGTCCTGAGTTGCAATTTCATGACAACGCTAAACAGCTTCAATATTTGAAAGACAAGAATAGTTGTTTCATCCAATCACCACCCTCTTTCCATTCGCTGCTGCTTCATAAATTGCATTCAGCACTTTCATGTCCTTCCATCCTTCAATACCGGCGATATGATCAGGCAGCGGCTGGCCTGCCAGTATCACTTTGCTTATTTCATCCATCTGCGTCTGCTGCTGGTTGATGACGGGAAATTTCATTTCGCCATTGGACGATCGGCCCTTAAACGGGCCATAGCTGATGGCCGGGCTTAGTTCAAAAAAACCATTGTCGGCACCGGCATACACCCTGTCCACACCGCAGTTATAAGAACTGGAAGAAGTGGCCACCGCACCCGAAGGAAAATGCAGTTGCCAGGTAATGAGTTCCTCCACTTCAGCAAATAATTGTTTGTTGCTTACCGGGCCAAACTGTGCGGTTACACTCAATGGCTCTTCGCCCAAAATATACCGGCTGCACTGCACACAATACACACCCAGGTTCATCAGCGGGCCGCCGCCGGCCAGCGCTTTTTTTAACCGCCATTCGTTGGGGTCGCTGGTTTTATAGCCCAGCGATGATTCAATCAGCCGCACCTGCCCAAACACTTTTTGCTGCCCCAATCTTTTCATCTCCATATTGTAAGGTTCATAATGCAGGCGGTAACCCAGCGCCAGTTGCACACCAGCTTCTTTGCAGGCGGCCATCATTTCTTCACAGTCTTTTGCCGTAATGGCCATCGGCTTTTCTACTATCACATGTTTGCCTGCTTTGGCCGCCCTGATGCTGTATTCCTTGTGCATGGAATTGGGCAGCACCACATACACCAGGTCAATGTCTTTGTTATCAGCAATGCTGTCAAAATGCTGATAGTTGTAAATATTTTTATCGGGAATGTTATACTTTTTTTTCCATGCGGCTGCTTTGGCAGGTGTACCCGTAACGATGCCTGCCAGCCTGCAATGCTCCGCCACTTCAAGGCCTTCGGCAAGGTAAGCGCCATAGTGCCCTAAGCCACAGATGGCGATATTTACTTTTTTGCTTTCCTTTTTAGAGTTGATGTTGTTGATAAACGATGGCAATGCAATGGCGGCGCTTCCCATACCTGCATGCTGCAAAAATGAACGGCGGTTAATTTTTTTCATACACAAATTTTAGTAAGCCTAAATTAGTGAATGTATTTTTTTGAAAAGGGGGAATTGGATGGGTGGCGGCAAATGTATCGTTAGAAAGCTGTTTAAGTTTTTTATAAATACCAGCGGAAGTATTTCATGGCATCATCGCTTTGAACTTGTTGTGTTATTCATTTACTTTAGTAAAAGAAAGAAACCCGGTCTCAGCTTCGGTACCGACCGGGAAACTGCCCCACACGGTCGGCACCGCAGGTCAGACCGTGAAGCAGCAACCACTTGTAGTTATTTTAAAAACGCTCAACCCTCACGGAAGGTTTTTTGCTGCATTTATTTTTGTTCTTCGCAGTTCAAGCAGGTTAAGGCTGTTGGGTACAAAGCCCGTAATGTTTGTATGTACCAGGTGTATAGCCATATCATACCAAAGTGGTACCACCGGTGCATCGGCTATTACCAGCCTGTCCATTTGCTGATAAAGCTGGTACCGGAGTGAGTCGTTTTTTTCAGCAATTGCTTTTTCATACAATGCATCAAAGGCGGGATTGTGATAGCGGGTATAGTTCGGTGGCGCCGGATTTTTTCCATAAAACACACCGAGGTAGTTTTCTGCATCTGGATAATCGGCTATCCAGCTTCCACGAAAAAACAGCGCCTGCGATTTGGATGTTTGCTCCAGCAGCAAACTTTTTTGTATGGCTTCCACCTGTACATTTATGCCGCATTGTTTTAATTCATTGGCTATAAAGCCCGCCAGGTCAGCATATACAGGTATGGTAAGTAATTTTATTACAGGAAAATTTTTGCCCGCCGTGTAGCCGGCTTCTGCCAGTAATTGCTTTGCCTTTGCAGGATTGTACTGAAAGCCGGGCACTGCAAGGGCATCAAAGGATGGAAGGCCTGCCGGTACAAAACCACTTTCGGCAGGGGTGCCGATAGAGTTGCGCAGGTACAGCATCAGCTTACGGCGGTCGAAGCCATAGTTGATGGCCTGCCTTAT
>JAYWIB010000021.1:0-5488 GCA_043789265.1 Chitinophagaceae bacterium | reverse complement strand
GGATTGATTATTGCAAACATTCGCTTTTTGGTTCATCCAAATTGTCGGCTGATATTTCAGTGCAGGAGTATGGAAGATATTTTAATATGCCCACGGCATGTTTAAGAGGCGGATGTCTTACAGGCCCTAATCACACAGGAGTGGAACTGCATGGATTTTTAAGCTATCTGGTTAAATGCAATTTGGAGGAGAAAGAATACGTTGTATTTGGATATAAGGGCAAGCAGGTAAGGGATAACATACATTCACATGATGTAGCCACTTTTATTGAAGCTTTTATAAATGCGCCGAGGGTGGCTGAAATTTATAACATAGGCGGAGGCAAAGATAACTCCTGTTCTATATTAGAAGCTTTTGAAATCATCAGCAACATCAGTGGAAAAAAAATGAAGTACAAATATGATAACAGCAACCGCATTGGTGATCATATTTGCTACTACAGTGATTTGCGTAAAATGAAAACGCATTACCCCGAATGGGATATTACAAAATCCTTACAAAAAACATTTGAAGAAATTTATGCTGCCTGGGAAAAACGCAAAAATTAATATTAGCATAGATTTTGTTATATAATAAATTTATAAGTAAGTAATAAGTAATTATGATCATCGTTCATGTAGGCGCTTCTTCTTTTCCAGTGGGCACTGCTTCTGTGCAAAGAATAAGAGCTACATATAAATCAATAAAGCAGGCAGGTTTTACTCCGCTTATCATAAACAAAGAAAGTTTGCGGAAAGACAATAATCTTGTAAAAAGAGTCAGCCGTTTTGATGGCATTCCTTACGTTTATACTTCCACTGTTTTATCACGGCCAGATTCATTTGTTGTAAGAAATTTGAATAAAATTACAGGCAAAGCGGCAGAAATTAAACTGCTCATAAGAAAACGTAAAAAAATTGGTGCTGCCATTTTATACAATACGTCTTCTTTTAGAGAACTGCTTTATTACAGGCTGCTTTCCTGGCTGCTTGGGTTTAAACTGGTTTTTCAATATGTAGAGTTCAGATCGTCTTTTAAAGACAGTTCCCCACTGCGAAAATTTAATAATTATTTATTCGACAATTACAGCTCTTTCTTTACTGATGGAATTATTGTTATCAGTGAATTTATAAAAGAAGAAGTGCAAAAAAGAAACAGCAATGTGCCCATTTTAAAAATTCCGGTGATTTGTGATTTTGAAGAATTCAATAAAATTCCTCCATCCAGTCCCGGGTTTGTTTATTTGCTGTATTGTGGCTCCACAGAATATTTGCCGGTTATCTTATTCATCATTGAATTATACGAAACGCTTAAAAATAAAAATTTATACAAGGGTAATCTTATGCTTATCATTGGCGTAAACAATGAGGAAGCATTACAGGCCATTCATCATAAAATACAGGCAAGTCCTTACAGAAATAATATACACGTAAAAAGCAATCTTCCCTATTCACAATTAATCGGCAGTTACAAATCAGCCGACTTGCTGCTGATTCCTTTAAGAAATTCAATACAGGATATTGCCAGGTTTCCTCACAAAATTGGAGAATATACTGCTTCACGAAGACCATTCGTTTCCACCAATGAAGGAGAAATAAAATATTATTTCAGCAATGGTGTTTCAGCCGTTCTTGCAGAAGAATATACCATTGAAGCTTATATGAAAGTGCTGGGTGAAATACTGGCTGATGAAAATTATTCAGCACAATTGGATGCTATCGGACAAAAAGGTTATGAAACAGGGTACTCAAATTTTCACCTGGAATCCAGCACAGAACCCTTAAAATTTTTTTTAAATAAACTTACTGGCAATAAATACAGTAAGCTGATGATTGCTGCCGCTTAATAAAATGATTTAAAGAAAAGTATATGCTAAAAGTACTGCTGCTGAACGATCAGATGTTAAGAGGAGGCAAAGAACGCCGTATTGTAGAACTCTTAAAATACTGTAAAGCCCATTACGATATTCAATTTGAAGTAATGGTAATGCACAGTCATGTGGATTATCCGGAAATGTACGATACAGGATATAAAATTCATTTTATAAACTGGTCACGAAATGGCACACTGGCTAATTTTAAAAAAGTATTGTCCATATCAAAGTCATTTAACCCGGATATCATTCACTCCTGGTCAAGCATGTCGGATATTGCAGGATTGTACTTGAAGCTGATGACGGGTAAAAAATTAATTTCAAGTATGATTGCAAGGGTAACACCTTACCGCAGCATTTTTGATAAAGAATACAGGAGAAGTTTAATTGTATTTCCTTTTACGAATGCCATTACAGCCAATACATATGCAGGTATTGAAAGCTACAAAGCGCCCAAATCTAAAAGCATTTGTGTGTACAATGGATTTAATTTTGATCGTCTGAAAAAATTGAACAATCCTGATGTATTAAAGGAAAAATACAATCTGCATAACAAATTCGTGGTGGGTATGGTGGCAGCTTTTGAAGACAGGAAAGACCACCCTACCGCCATCAACGCGGCTATTGAATTAATAAAAAAATATCCCGGGGAAATTGCCTTCTTTTTTATCGGCTATGGCAAACACGAAGAAGCCAGCCATCAGTTGGCAGGCAAATATGCTGAAAACAATCAAATTATTTTTACAGGCATGTCCAGCCTGGTAGAAGATTACATAAACATATTTGATGTGGGCATACTGTGCACCAACAGTGATATACATGGCGAGGGCATATCTAATTCTATTATGGAATACATGGCAATGGCCAAACCCGTAATAGCCACGGAAGGAGGCGGCACCAATGAGATAGTCACCAATAATGAAACGGGATTTTTAATTGAGCCGAAAAATCCTGCCCTGCTCCAGGAAAGAATAGAATATGTAATGACCCATCCCGGTGAAGCAAAAGCAATGGGAGCAAAAGGTATAGAACGTATAAAAAAAGATTTTTCCATAGAATCAATGGGCACTGGTTTTTACAATATTTACAACCAGGTTACAGGAAAAAAAAACTTGAGCATCGAATGTAAACCAAAACTGGTGCCATCAGCCAATATCTAAAATGACAGAAAAAAAATTAAAAATCATCCTGATCAATTACAGGTTTTTTGTATCAGGCGGGCCGGAGCGTTACATGTTTAATGTTATCAACCTGCTGGAGCGTAAAGGACATGAAGTAGTACCCTTCAGCGTAAAAAATAAAATGAATGCACCCACTGACTATGAAAAATATTTTTTAGAACCGATAGGTAAAAATGAAGAAGTATATTTTAGCCAGCAGAAAAAAACAGACATCAAAACCAATATCCGCTCGTTCGGAAGAATGTATTATTCTACGGAAGCTAAAAGAAAATTGGCATTGCTGATAGAAGATGTAAAGCCTGATTTGATTTATGTGCTGCATTACCAAAATAAAATTTCAGCAAGCATTTTTGATACGGCAAAAAAGTATAACCTGCCGGTGGTACACCGCCTTTCTGACTTTGGGCAGATATGTGCCAACGGATATTTCTTCCGGCCTGCACACAATGATATCTGCGAAAGATGCCTGCATGGAAGCAAGCTGAATGCAGTGATAAATAAGTGTGTATACAATTCGTATGTTTATTCAGCCATCAAGGCAGGGTCTATGGCTGTGGCTGAGCATATCATTGGCATCAAATCAAAGATTGATGCCTTTGTAATACCATCTGCTTTTACATTAAAAAAACTCGTTCAATATGGTTTTCCGCCGGAAAAACTAAATCACATCCCCACGTTTTTTAACGGCAGCAAATATCCGCAGGGAAATATTTCTTACAAACCTTTTGCTTTATTCATTGGGAGAATAGAACAGGAAAAAGGCGCACATACACTGGTGAATGCTTTTATAAATACCAATTACAATCTTAAAATTATTGGCTTTTCCAATATTGGATATGATGAAGAACTGAAAAAATACCTGGAAGGTAAAAGCCATAACATTGAATTTTTAGGCAGAAAAACATTTAGTGAAATTGTTCCCTATCTTGAATCCTGTGCATTTACCATTGTACCTTCTGAATCGTACGATAATTTTCCCAATACCATTCTGGAAAGTTATGCGTACAAAAAAGCAGTTATTGCAACTAACCTCGGCAGCCTGATAGATATGGTGGAAGATGGTAAAACCGGTTACCTTTTTCATGCAAAAGAACCGCTTGACCTGCTGGAAAAAGCAAAAAATCTTTTAAACAATCTTGACTTATGTGAGCAACTTGGACAAAAAGGATACGAAAAAATCTTTCACGATTTTAGTGAAGAGATGCATTATAATAAATTAATTAAAGTATTTAACTCGGTGCTGCCTGCGCAATAGCAGGGCAAAATATTATCGGTAATATTTCGTTAACAGGCAGCCGGGTTTTTGAAATTAATATTGATTCCCTCTTCCTTTGAGTTGATACATGTTACAGCAGGCAATATGTTTGCACAAATAAATTTTTTAAAAAAAGAACAAATAATAATAAACGTAAAAAAATATGGTAATGAAAAAGAAAATTTACATGGCTGGTTCCGGAGGTATGCTGGGTGAAGCATTTTATCACCAGTTTAAAGATGACTATGAAATAAAATGTACTGATAAAGATGTAAATGAAAGCTGGCTTTCCTTTTTAGATTTCAGGGATTTGGATGCCTACAAAAAAGATGTGCATGCTTTTAAACCTGATTATCTTTTTCACCTGGGTGCATATACTAATCTGGAATATTGTGAAGAAAATGCAGAGGATACATATGCCACCAATACTATGGCTGTGGAAAATGCTGTGTATATTGCAAACACACTTGATATACCCCTGCTGTATATAAGTACTGCCGGTATTTTTGATGGTGCAAAAGATTTGTATGATGACTGGGACTTGCCCAATCCGCTGGGTGTATATGCCCGGTCTAAATATATGGGTGAAAGATATGTGGCAGAAAATGCAAAACGATTTTTAATATGCCGTGCCGGCTGGATGATGGGTGCAGGCCCCAATAAGGATAAAAAGTTTATCCAGAAACTGATGAAGCAGCTAAAAGACGGAAAAAAAGAATTGTTTATTGTAGATGATAAAGATGGCACACCCACCTTTACACACGACTTTGCAAAGAATGTAAAAGCCTTGATTGAAAAAGAATACTGGGGGCTTTACAATATGGTATGCGGCGGACAAACCAGCAGGCTGGAAGTAGCAGGTGAGTTGCTTTCTATGCTGGGCCTTGCAGACAAAATAAAAATAACGAGTGTGCATTCGGATTATTTTAAAGATGTGTATTTTGCACAGCGCCCGCCCTGCGAAAGACTGGTAAACAGGAAACTGGAACTGCGTAACTTAAATTTGATGCAGGACTGGCGTGTTGCTTTAAAACAATACCTGGATCAATATTATCAGGGCTATTTAGATTAAATAAATTAACGGTTTTAAGCAAAAACATTTTTTACGTTATCATGAAGATACTTGTAACAGGGTCTGCAGGATTTATAGGCTATCATTTAACCAACAGGCTTACTGCAGATGGGCATGAGATTATTGGA
>JAYWIB010000020.1:0-1580 GCA_043789265.1 Chitinophagaceae bacterium | reverse complement strand
GAAACTGGAAAAAAACTGTGATGAAATGATGGTGCAGATAGACAGCATTTTTGCAAAGGATAAAACGAAAACATCGGGTCACCTTGTATTGCTGGCGCATGACCAGGTATATACAGATGTAAATGATTCTGCAGCACTGCATGACTTTATAAAAAAAATAAAAAGCCGGGATGAGTTTGATTTTGAAATGATATCCAATTATCCAGGGCTAAAAAACTAACGTAATGAACCCGGAAATTTTAAAACCTCTATTTTTACAATCTAAAACATACTATTATGGCTTTATTTAAATCGGGCAATCCAGCCCTTTCAGAAAACAGGTTCAGGGATACAGTGTTGCATGACATTGTGCATCCCGAAAATGCAATGACTTTAAAAGGCACTTTAAACAAGTTCGGCTTTATGCTTCTTATGCTGATGGGCACGGCCTATTACTCCTGGAAAGAATTTGCCGGCGGAGGTAATGTACAGCCATTGATATGGACAGGCCTCATAGGTGGACTGGTACTGGCTTTTATAATTATATTTAAAAAAGAATGGGCACCTTATTTAGCCCCTGCGTATGCGCTGATGGAAGGATTGTTTCTTGGTGCCATATCTGCTATGTACAACAGTGCTTTTGCCGAAAAAGCGCCCAATATTGTAATGAATGCAGTAGGCTTAACCTTTGGTACCGCCATTGCCATGTACCTTTTGTACAGTTTCAAAATTATTAAGGCCACCGAAAAATTTAAGTCAGTAATCATCACTGCTACCGCAGGCATTGCCATCTTTTATTTAATAGCAATGGTGCTTGGTTTTTTTGGGGTGGATATGGCGCTGCTGCATGAAGGCTCCATGATGGGTATTGGTTTTTCGCTGGTGGTGGTGGCTGTGGCTGCACTCAATCTTATTTTAGATTTTGATATGATAGAGCAGGGTACTGCTGCAGGCGCTCCTAAATACATGGAGTGGTATGGTGCGTTCGGACTGATGGTAACCATCGTATGGCTTTACCTGGAAATACTGAGACTCTTATCCAAGATTAACGGAAGAAAATAATTTTTGAACATAATAAAAAATCCGCCAGGCTGAAAAGCCGGCGGATTTTTTATTATAAAGCAGCTATCAGTTCTTTTACATTTTGCCCGATAAAATCTCTTACCTCATTAAATTCTGTAGGTTCCATATGTTTGGGGTCAGGTATTTGCCAGTCAATAAATTTTTTGGCAGGCATCCAGGGGCAGGCATCGCCGCAGCCCATTGTTACTACAGCATCAAATGGTGCATATGATTTTACCTCCTCCAGGCTTTTGCTGTCATGTGTGCTAAGGTCGTAATTTAATTCCCTCATGGCAGCGATGGCCTTTGTGTTTACAATGCCGCTCGGTTTGCTGCCTGCACTGTATGCTTCTACCTCATCTCCTCCAATAATTTTTGCAAATGCCTGGCTCATTTGAGACCGGTTGCTGTTTTCAACACATACAAAAAGTAATTTCTTTTTTGACATAGCATTATGCTTTTAAAATTTTATAAATAATAACTGCCATAAATGCCCCGATGACCGGTGCAAGTAAATAAATCCACAAATGGTTGGTATG
>JAYWIB010000019.1:0-1582 GCA_043789265.1 Chitinophagaceae bacterium | reverse complement strand
GGAAGGCCAGATAAGCAGCCTGGTTATTTTGGCATTGGATGAAATAAATCCTGCAAATATTGATAGTGATACAGCAAACAAAATAAAAGCGATTTTACAAAAAGAAAATCCCGGTCAGTTAAAAAGAAACCTGTTGCTAACTTCTGGTCGCATTCATGATTATATTGTAAAGCTTTTAAAATAACTGAACATGACGGGCTGGTTACAATTAACAGACGAACAAAGAAGAACGAGTATTGCACAAGCAGCAATAGTAAGCGGCATTACTGCAAAGGCAATAGAGAAAGATTGGTGGGTTACCCTTACACTTAAAGCATTATTTGAAAGCCCCTATGCAAAGTTTTTTATTTTTAAAGGCGGTACTTCACTAAGTAAAGGCTGGAAGTTGATAGAACGGTTTTCAGAAGATATTGATATAGCATTAGACCCTATGGCTTTTGGAAGGGAGTATAAAACTAACCCCAGCCATACCTATGTAAAGACATTAAAAAAAGAAGGTTGTGCATTTACCAGCACAGTTTTACTGGATGCTTTAAAAGCACAGTTCAATTATCTGGAAATTCCGATGAACGATATTGCTATTACAGCAGAGACAGTTCCTAAAACGATACCTGACAGAGACCCACAAACATTGTATGTCAAATACAAATCATTATATCCGCCACATGAATATATTGCCGATGAAGTAAAAGTGGAGTTTAGTGTACGTTCTCTAAAAGACCCTTATGCCACTATAACAGTTCAGTCAATTTTATCGGAAGCATTCCCAAATATTGCGTATCCAGAAATTCCTTTTGAAGTAGTAGCTGTAGCCCCACAAAAAACATTATTAGAAAAAGCTTTTCTGTTACATGAAAAATTCTTGAATGTAAATACAGATAAAATAAAAATTGAAAGACTGTCCCGTCATTTATACGACCTGGTAAAACTGATGAACACTAAAGCAGGCATTGAAGCTTTGAAAGACTATGAATTTTATGCTACCTTATTAGAACACCGGAAGAGTTATGTAAGGTTGGGCAATGTAGATTATGATACGTTACATTATTCAACACTTTCCTTTATACCGCCTGATGCGATAATAGAAATGTTCAGGCAGGATTACAGAGCCATGCAAGCAGCCATGATTTACGGTGAATCTCCCGAGTTTGATACAATGATTAACGAGTTAAAAATATTAACCGGCCGGTTTCGCCTCATCAACGAGTATCATGTATTGGAAAATATAATTAAAGACGCTGCACTTAAAATTGGTAACGATAAAAATTTTGAAAGTGAAGGGGCTACTTTTAGTACACCTGTTCACTATTTATCAGACCTGTATAAACCTGTAAGTCCAACAAACAAGACCATTACCTACAATGTAGCATTCATCAGGAAGAAAAATAAATGGGTGTTTGAAAGTATTATTATAAATCCAGCATAACAGGCTATTGATAATTATTACAACTTCCCTAAAATGCCAACCCATTTTTGCATTATATCCCTCATCGTATTCAATGTTGTTTTATCCGGAGCATGATATTTTGTTTCCATACTACCAAACGAAATTTCATCTTTCTGTAAAGTAGTGAACAGTTTT
>JAYWIB010000018.1:0-1586 GCA_043789265.1 Chitinophagaceae bacterium | reverse complement strand
ATCCATACATTACAAGGGTACTTGGCCCAGAAAACCTGGGCAGGGTAAATTATGTTGATTTTTTAGTACAGATATTTTTATTGTTTGCCAGCTTCGGCATTCCTTTTTATGCCATCAGGGAAGTTGCCCGCCTTAGAAACCAGCCGCCATTACGGGCCGCATTGGTAAAAGAAATGCTTGTATTGCTGGCCATTTTTTACAGCATTGCTGTCATCGTTTTTTTTGCAGTCACATTCCGCCAATGGCCTGCCAGTAAAAGCCTGTATATATTGGCAACCATAAATATTTTGCTCGCTGCCTTTTCGCTTGACTGGTATATCCAGGGCATGGAGGCATTTAAATTTTCTGTTATCTGCACCCTTGTTGTAAAACTGGCGATGCTGCTGGGCTTTTTTATTTTTATAAAAGACAGCAGCGATTATATTATTTATTACGGAATTTTTACCGCCGGCCTTTTTTTATTTTTTGTTGTGAATATTCGAAAGTTGTTGTCCGAAAATAAGTTAAGCAGTGGTCATACATTTAACCTGCAGCAACATCTTTGGCCGCTTTGGCATTTATTTTTAACTGCATCTGCCATCAGTATTTATGAATACTTCGATGTTATACTTTTAAAGCAGCTTACACACAATGATGCGGCAGTAGGTCAATATAGCCTTGTGCTAAAAATGATGAAAATTTGCCAGGTCGCTTTGCTATCTCTCGGTGTGGTGCTGATGCCAAGGCTCTCCTATCTCGCCAGCAATGACAGCGGCGAACAAATAAAAATATACCTGCAAAAATTATTTCAACTGCTCATTACATTTTGTATACCCGTATGTACGGGCCTGCTGCTGCTTGCACCAGAAGTTATTGATACCATTGCCGGCGAAAAATTTTTACCGGCAGTACCTTCCTTAAGAATACTTTCTTTTTTGCCCCTGGTAATGGGCATCAGCAATCTTTTTGCTTTTCAGTTGCTGCTGCCATTTAAAAAAGAAAAGAAGTTTTTAACTGCAGCAGCGGCTGGCTGTATCATCAGCCTTACGCTTAATTTTTTACTGATACCCCGTATGCAGCAGCAGGGCGCCGCTTATGCCAACATCCTTACACAAATATTTATCACCGCCGCTACAGGCTGGTATGCCTACAGGCTGGCACCTTTTAATCCGGGTGTAAAAATGATTGTACAAACCGTATGCTCATCTCTGTTATTTGTTCCGCTTATTATGTTGCTTAAAATATTTTTTGTATCCGCACCAGCCATATTAGTGAGTTCCGTTGTTAGCTGCATGCTGCTGTACTATGTGTTGCAGTATATGGTTTTTAAAAATGACAGTATAAAAGAAATTCAGCAATACATTGGAGGCTTGATAAGAACAAAAAAATAATGATTTAAAATGATGGAATTAATAAAAGCCTTTGTGGTTAAAGGGTCTAAGCCCCTCTCCTTCGGATAGCGCCTCTCCCGACTTTTTTTCAGGAGGTTGGGGAGAGGTTTTCAAAGCTGCAGGAATCTCACAGTTTTTTTAAACTATCCTGCTCTTTTTTATTATTTAATATCAAACAGCAAATACGAATACGCAACCTGCCCTGCAGGTGCATAA
>JAYWIB010000017.1:0-1590 GCA_043789265.1 Chitinophagaceae bacterium | reverse complement strand
TTGCGGCTCACACGGGCATTGGCACATTGCCCATTTTATATTTTGGCACCGATGCACAAAAACAAAAATACATTCCAAAGCTGGCTTCGGGAGAATGGAAGGGTGCTTATGGTTTAACAGAACCTAACAGCGGCAGCGATGCACTGGGTGCTAAAACCACTGCCGTACTTTCTGCTGATGGCAGCCATTATATTTTGAACGGGCAAAAATGCTGGATTACCAATGGCGGCTTTGCCGATGTGTATACAGTGTTTGCAAAAGTTGATGGCGATAAATTTTCTGCGTTTATTGTAGAGCGAGGTATGGAAGGTTTTATACAAGGCCCTGAAGAACATAAAATGGGTATCAAGGGTTCTTCCACCGTGCAACTGTATTTTCAGGAGTGCAAAGTGCCTGCAGAAAATTTATTGGGCGAAGTGGGTAAGGGGCACATCATTGCTTTTAATATTTTAAATATTGGCCGGTTAAAATTGTGTGCTGCGGCATTGGGCGGTGCTAAGATGGCGCTGAACGGTACGATTGAATATGCAAAAACAAGGGAACAGTTTAAAACTGCTATCGCCAACTTTGGCGCCATAAAATACAAGCTGGCAGAAAGTGCCATCCGCATTTTTGCAAGTGAAAGCGCCCTGTACAGAACAGCAAAATGGATTGATGATAAAGAAACCGCACTGGCGGATGCCGGCAAGCCATTTAATGAAGCGCTGCTGGGTGCCGCAGAAGAATATGCGGTGGAGTGTGCCATGCTTAAAGTGAGTGGCAGCGAGGTGCTTGACTATGTGGTGGATGAGGGTGTGCAGGTATTTGGCGGCAATGGTTTTAGTGATGAATATATGATAAGCCGTGCCTACCGCGACAGCCGCATCAACCGCATTTACGAAGGCACCAACGAAATAAACCGCCTGCTTACGGTAGACATGCTGCTGAAAAGAGCAATGAAGGGTAAGCTGGATTTGATGGGGCCGGCGATGGCTGTATCCAAAGAACTGATGAGCATACCTGAGTTTGGCAGTGAGGATGAAACTGCTTTTGCTGCCGAAAAAAAAATCATTATCAATTTAAAGAAATGTATTTTGATGGTGGCAGGTGCCGCCGTACAAAAGCTGATGATGAAGCTGGGTGACGAGCAGGAAATACTGATGAATATTGCTGACATGGCCATAGCAACATTCAATGCCGAAAGCACTCTGCTGCGTGTGATAAAAATGGTAAATAATAATGATGAAATGCATGCGGCATTGCAAACAGATATCATGCGCTGCTGCCTGAACGATGCGGCAGATGCGGTAAATATTGCAGGCAAGGAAGCCATCAATGCATTTGCAGAAGGAGATGAACAGCGGATGATGCTGATGGGATTAAAGCGGTTTACAAAAGCACAATCTTTCAATACAAAAAATGCAAGAAGAAGAATTGCAGATAAACTGATTGCCGAAAATAAATATGTGTGGTGATAAAGTGGTAACAATTTATACAAGCCATCCGCAACAACCGGGTGGCTTTTTAATGTGCAGTAAGCGGCACCGTTAGTTTGCCTTCTTTATCCAGTAAAATTTTTTCTTCTGCCAGCAGGTAGTTCAGCACTTTCCA
>JAYWIB010000016.1:0-5521 GCA_043789265.1 Chitinophagaceae bacterium | reverse complement strand
AGCTGATAGTAAACGGCATCATGCCGACACTTAAATATTATTTGCGGCTGCTTGCAAGCACTTTTGAGTTCATAGACAATTATGTAAATCTTTTAGAGGCTGACAAAGCACTGAAATTTGAACATAAGGAAAGATGGAACAGGCTTATTAGTGAAATGAAGTAGCATGCTTTAAAATTAATGTTTTTCAATAGCAGTAGTTTTTAATTTACATATCTCCATAAACACAGGGGCTTTTTTTGTGTAAGTTTGCCCAAATTAAATCACCATGTACGGACTGCAGGATTTTTTGGAACCCATCAATATTTATGCACTCAATGATGACAGCGGTTATAACGACGGACAGTTTGCCAAACACATTCATGCATACGAAGAAGAACTGCCGGATATTACCGATGCAGATATTGTACTGGTAGGTGTAAAAGAATCCCGTGGCAGCGGCCGTTTTGATGCTATGAATGAAGCGCCGGATATCATCCGCAAACAATTGTATCAACTGCATTGCTGGCACACCGATGTAGCCATTGCAGATATCGGCAATATCAAAACCGGCGCTTCACTCAGCGACAGCTATGCTGCTGTAAAAACGGTATTGGCCGAACTGATGCGGCTGAATAAAACAATCGTCATTCTTGGCGGGTCGCATGACATTACACTGGCGCAGTATTATGCATTTAAAGAACTGGAAAGTGTGGTGGAAGTTACCTGCATTGATGCACACATTGACCTGCGTGGAGAAAGCTCTATCCGCAGCGAAAATTTTTTGATGGAGTTGCTTACCAGCGAACCCAACCTGGTAAAGCATTACAACCACATTGGGTTTCAAAGTTATTTTGTACACCCCCGCATGCTCGAAACAATGGATAAGCTGCGGTTCGACTGCTACCGGGTGGGTATTGTAAAAGATAAAATGGAGGAGATGGAACCCGTGCTGCGAAATACACAACTGCTTAGTTTCGACATCAATGCTATTAAGCATGGTGATGCACCCGCCAACGAATGCAGCCCCAATGGCCTTACGGGCGAGGAAGCCTGTATGCTTACCCGCTATGCAGGCCTTAGCAACAGCATCAGCAGTTTTGGTATTTATGGCTACCAGCCGCAGGCCGATATCAATGAACTGACGGCAAAGCAAATTGCACAAATGCTGTGGTATTATGTTGATGGCAAAAGCAGGAGCAAACAGGAATCGCCGCTTGAAGACAAGGCACAGTTTAACGAATTTAATACCGTGTTTGCAGAAGTGGATACCGTGTTTTTACAAAGCCGCAAAACAAGCCGCTGGTGGATGCAGTTACCCAATAAAAAAATGATTGCCTGCAGCTACAGCGATTACTTAAGCGCCAGCAGAAACGAAATACCCGAACGCTGGCTGAGGGTACAGGAACGCAATTAAAGAAATTTTTTCTTCAAATAATCAATGTAAAATAGTCATTGCCTTTTTTCCTCCTGTATCAATTTATAATTTGCGCTGATGAAAAACTTTCGGCCTGTACAAATAACGCTGCATTGTTTTATAAAAAATGTCTGTTTCATTTTTGCGGCAGCAATTATTTTACACGCATGCACCGTCAGCAGGCAGATAAATAAACAGGCTGTTCAGCTTTTGCTGCATGATTCGGTGATTAGTACGGGCCATACAGGCATCTCCATTTACGAACCTGCATCTGGTAAATACTGGTATAATTATGAGGCTACAAAATATTTTGTACCTGCAAGCAATACCAAATTATTTTCCTTATATGCCGGATTAAAATACCTCGGCGACAGCCTGGCTGGAATCCGCTATCACAGTATAAAAAATGCAACGGGCACCATCACAGAAATTATACCGACAGGTGATCCAACATTCCTGCATCCAAAATTTGCCAAACAGCCCGTGCTTGATTTTTTAAAAAAGCAGCAGCAGCTTGTTATAAAGAAAATACCGGCTCCTGTGCCATTGGGTATGGGCTGGGCATGGGATGATTATATGGAAAAATACATGGCGCCACGGAGTGTCTTCCCCATGTATGGCAATGTGATAAAACTAACTTGGATAGATAAGAACAGCCTGCACATTTTGCCCGGCTATTTTGCAAAGCATGCAAAAAATATTTTTTCATCCGACAGTGGATTTGCTGTAACAAAACAGTTTGGCAACAATCAGTTGCTGTTTGGCGCCGGTACAGATAAAGAGCGGGAGATTGCTTTTGAGCCAGATACATTTACCGTAATAAAATTGCTGGCAGATACTTTAAAAAATGTAATCATCAGCTATGCAAGTGAAACAGAAAGTGATGAAAAAAAATTTACCACCCTGTATGCTCAGCTGGCAGATTCTATTTTTACACCCATGATGCACAACAGCGACAATTTTTTTGCAGAGCAAACTTTACTGATGGCCGCCAGTAAAAGGCTTGGCTATATGAATGAAGTGGAGATGATAGATACCCTGCTGTCAACCGATTTAAAAGACATACCGCAGCGGCCTAAGTGGGTGGATGGAAGCGGACTCAGCAGGTACAATTTATTTACGCCGCAGGATTTTATTTACATCCTTAATAAAATGAAGAATGAATTTGGGTTTGAAAGATTGAAACAGATTTTACCAACGGGCAATACAGGTACTTTAAAAAATTATTATGTTGCCGACAGCAATTACATCTTTGCTAAAACCGGCACACTCAGCAATCACATTGGCTTTAGCGGCTTCCTTATTACAAAGAAAAAAAGGCTGCTTATTTTTTCTGTACTCAACAGTCATTTTGTGGGGCGGGCCACTGCGGTGCGGCGTGCGGTGGAGCAATTTATACAAGGCCTCCGTGAAAAATACTAAGCCATCAGCGGCCAAACATTTTATCCAGTTCTGCTTTTTTTAATTCGGTATACGTGGGTTTGCCATTTGGTGTAATGTTGGGAGCGGCGCATGCAAATAAATTTTCTGCCAATGCTTTCATTTCTTTTTGTGTAAGTGCCATGCCTGCTTTAATGGCCTGCTGCCATGCCAGCGAACGCAGCAGTTTTTCCCGCTTGCTGTATTTTAAATCTGTGCTGAAATTTTTGTATTGCTCCAGCATTTTTTCAATGGCTGTTTTTTCATTGCCCTGCAATACATCTGCAGGAGTGCCCTGAACCACAAAACTGTTGTGGCCAAACAACTCAAGCTGGTAGCCCAATGCAAGCATCTCCGGCAGCAGCTCTGTTAGCAACACAGTATCAGCAGCAGTCAGTTCAATTACCGCCGGAAACAAACTTTGCTGCACCGCAATGGGCTTGCCATCCACGGCTTTTATAAAACGTTCGTATAATATTCTTTCATGTGCATTCTGCTGGTGTATCAGCATAATGCCGGTACCTGTTTGTGCCGCAATATAAGTTTGATGCAGTTGTGTAAGCTCATCGCCGGTAATGGGTGAATGCTGCAGCGGAGAAAACAATGTATCGCTGTTAACTGCAGCCTGCTGGTTGTCTGATGCTGCCTGCCAGTTGCCGGTTTGTTTATTGGGTTCAAATTTATCAGTGCTGGCGGTGGTGGATTTCCAATGCTGCAGATCACTTTTTGATTCTATAAAATGCGACTGGTGTTTTTGTGTAAATGTGTTGTAAAGAGAAGAGGATGCAGCAGATGATTTTTTTTCTTCTGTAAAAGGTTTATTCACTGCATCCAGTTTCTGTATAGATGCATCCAGTTCAAAATCCAGTGCAGGCGTAATGCTGAACTGTGCCAGCGCATGCTTTACAGCACTCTGCACAAAAGCGTACACAATTTTTTCATCATCAAATTTTATTTCCTGCTTGGTGGGGTGTACGTTGATGTCTACATGGGCAGGATCCAAATCAATAAACAGTGCATACATCGGAAAGCTGTCTTTGCCAATCATTTCTGCAAAAGCATTCATCAGCGCATGATTGAGGTAAGCACTTTTTATGAAACGGTTGTTTACAAAAAAATATTGATCGCCCCGGGTCTTTTTCGCTGTTTCCGGTTTGCCCACAAAGCCATAAATATTCATGTAGTCCGTTTGCTCCTGCACACTCACCAGTTTGGCATTGTAGCTGCTGCCGAGTATCTGTACAATGCGTTGCTTCAACGTGCCTTTTTCTAAATGAAAAACTTCCTGCCCGTTGCTGCTGAGCGAAAAAAATATGGACGGAAAAGCCATGGCCACACGGATAAACTCATCTACTATATGGCGCATCTCCGAAGGATTGCTTTTTAAAAAATTTCTGCGTGCAGGCACATTAAAAAAAAGATTTTTCATGGCAATGCTGGTACCCTGCTGCCAGGCAATGGGTTCCTGTTTTTTTACCAGGCTGTTGTCAATTTCTATGCAGGTGCCGATGGGTTCGCCTTCTTTTTTTGTTTTCATTTCTACCTGTGCTACGGCTGCAATGCTTGCCAGCGCCTCTCCGCGGAAGCCCATGGTTTTAATGTGAAAGAGATCCTGAATATTTTTTATTTTGGAAGTGGCGTGCCGCTCAAAACTCATACGGGCATCGGTATCGCTCATGCCCCGGCCGTTGTCTGTAACCTGTATCAGGGCTTTGCCGGCATCGTTTACCAGCAGCTTTATTTCGGTGGCGCCTGCATCCACTGCATTTTCCAGCAGTTCTTTTACTGCACTGGCAGGGCGCTGTATCACTTCGCCTGCAGCTATCTGGTTGGCAATATTATCGGGCAATAATTGTATGATGTCGGGCAAAACAGTTCTCCTTTATTTTGGGGCGAAATTACGAAGATAAGCGAGGGAAAAATTAACAGGCAGTGATTATACACCGGATGTAAATTTTCCTTTTTTCCAGCCACCACGCCAGCAGCCACATCAGTGCAATAAAGCAGAGGGCATAAATCCGGAAAAACATGTCCGGCAAACAACTGTAAACGCTAGCATAAGGGAAGGTTGAAACAAATTGGCAAAAAAGAAATCAAGATAAATTATTGCCACAAACTTTCGTCTTTCCAATCCGATGGAAATCCCATTTCCTTTTCTTGTTTTAATGGACACTTTTTCATCAATTCTCTCAATTTCAAATTAAAGGTATTTTGGGGACTTATAATTTGTAAAACATACTGCATGCAAGCCAATGCTGCATATAATTTATAAGGGTATACTAACTGATTTTTCAAAAAAATAAATTTTGTATAAGTTGGAAATTTAATGTGAGCAGTTAATCTCCTATTTCATAACCTACCATGATGGGCGCATATGTTTCGTATATTACTAAAACAGTGCATCCAATTTTCTAGTAACTGCACATCATTTAATCCAAAATACTTCGCTATTTCTTTTTTCTCACCTCCGTCTTTCTTCAAATTTAAAAACATCAAAGAAAGCAAACCGAAGCTGCTTACTTCCAGGCTCATCCAACAGGGAGGATCCAAGGGGTTGGTGTATTTTTTTTTATAGTGTTCTATAAATGTTTCATTGCTTCTTTCTATCTCGGTTTGAAGAGAAGTTAAATGCTTTGCAAAAAGTGATGAATTACGGTATAATGAAGCATCGGTATGCCAATGGCATCCGTATTTCATAGCCCATGTA
>JAYWIB010000015.1:0-5523 GCA_043789265.1 Chitinophagaceae bacterium | reverse complement strand
GGAAATTGATTGATTTTATTATAAGCAATGGCATAGAGTATATAGTAACCCTCGGCACTACCGGTGAAACCCCCACGCTGGACAGTAAAGAAAAAATTGCTGTGGTGGAATATACTTTTGATAAAATTAATAACAGGGTGCCAGTGGTAGTAGGCATTGGCGGCAACAATACCAGGGCGGTGGTAGAAAGCATTAAGCAATATCCGCTGGAAAAGGCTGCCGCCATTTTAAGTGCAGCGCCTTATTATAACAAGCCTTCGCAGGAAGGAATTTTTCAGCACTACAAAGCCATTGCAGCGGCATCGCCTAAGCCAGTGATATTGTACAATGTACCCGGCAGAACCGGCAGGAACATGGAGCCTGCCACCACACTGCGTTTGGCGTATGAAGTAAAAAATGTGGCAGGCATTAAAGAAGCAGGCAACAGCATTCCTCAGTGTATGCAAATATTAAGAGACAGGCCTGCAGATTTTTTAATAGTAAGCGGCGATGATGATTTGGTAATGCCGGAACTTGCCTGCGGTATAGACGGGGTAATAAGTGTGGCCGCCAATTGTTTTCCCCGCCAGTTTTCGGATATGGTAAGGGCCGGGCTAAGCCATGACTTTATTACAGCTAAAAAATTAAATGATCCTTTGATTGAAGCGTATAATTTATTGTTTGCAGAAAATAATCCTGCAGGTGTAAAAGCATTTTTATACGAAATGGGGTTAATAAAAAATGTACTACGTTTACCCGTAACTGCATTGAGTAAGGAAGTGCATGACAAAGTAAAAGCTTATTTAAAAAAATAAATTTGTTCAACAGTATAGTTTCATGCAGCAGATTTTTAGCCCGTCAATTTTTTTGTGTGGCTTGTATTTTATTGTTTGCTGCCGTGCCGTGCTGTGCACAATTTACAGTCCGCATATTTTTACAGTCACTCCCAGTTACACACCCGGCAGATTCCATTTTTGCTGCCGGAAATTTTAATAACTGGAATCCTGCAAATCCTGCTTTTCGTTTTGATCAAAAACAAAACATTCCTTTACTAAAACTGCAAAATGTACCCCCGGGCACTTATGAATTTAAATTTACAAGAGGAGGGTGGGATAAAGTGGAATGCACTGCGGACGGTAAAGACATTGGCAACCGGCAAATACAATTGACATCAGATACTGTGTTAGAATTTTCTGTAAATGGCTGGAAGGATGATTTTGTAACTGAACCAAAAAAGCATACAGCCTCATCAAATGTAGAGTTGCTTGATACTGCATTGCTGATGGCAGAGTCTGGCAGGTATAAGCGGCTATGGGTTTACCTGCCTCCGGGTTATACAGCAGGCAGCAGGCGCTACCCCGTGATGTATATGCACGATGGGCAAAATGTATTTGATGATTTTTATTCTGGCTATGGTGAGTGGCAGGTGGATGAAACGCTTGACTCACTGACTAAAGCTGGCAGACAGGGCTGCATTGTAGTAGGCATTGAATCCAGTGATAAAAGAATGACTGAATACAATCCCTATGAACTTGCAACTTTCGGAAAAGGCGAAGGCGATATGTATGTTGATTTTATTTGTAAAACAGTAAAACCTTTTATTGATAAAAAATACCGCACTTTATCCGCAAAAGAAAACACCATCATTGCAGGCAGTTCCTTGGGCGGCTTAATATCTTATTATGCCATGCTGAAATATCCCGGCACATTTGGTAAGGCAGGTATTTTTTCTCCGGCTTTTTGGCTGGCTCCATCTATATACAATGCAACCGATTCGATGGGCGGGCGGCTTACCGGTAAATTGTTTTTTTATATTGGAGAAAAGGAAGGCAAACAGCATGTAAATAATATGATAAACATTATGGAGAAAATTGGCAAGAATTCATCTGTGATGATTTACTCCATCATCAATCCGGAAGGTGAGCACAACGAAGCCAACTGGCGAAAATGGTTTGCTGAGTTTTATACATTTATACTGGCGGATGGTTTTAATGCAGCAGCAGTTTTGCATGATTAAAGTTGGGTCTATGCAATTCCGTCATCATTAAAACGCTAACAGCGGTGGTGGTTGGAAACACAACTCAAACCTTATAACACATTCCCTCCAGCGCCAGTTCGGTATCTTTAAAAACGGCATATGCTTCGGCCAAAAAATTATCCAAACTGTCATACCGGGCAGAAAAATGCCCAATCAGTAGTTTTTTTACACCAGCTTTTTTTGCAATAGTGGCTGCCTGTGCAGTGGTTGAATGAAACCTTTCTGCGGCTTTATCCTTGTCTGTTTTTAAGTAGGTGGCTTCGTGGTAGAGCAGGTCGGCACCAGATATTTTTTTTACCAGGCTCTCATCATAAATAGTATCAGTGCAATATGCATAAGATTTTGCGGAAGGTGCCTTGGTGGTAAGTTCTTCATTTAAAACAACCCCGCCATCAGGCTTTACATAATCTTCTCCCCGCTGCAGCTTTTCAAAAAAGTTTGCCGGCACCTTATGTAGTTTTACTTTATCCGGATCAATCTTGCGTGGTTTCTTTTTTTGTTTGAATAAAAATCCCCAGCACTCAATGCGGTGTGTAACTTTAAAGCATCTTACTGAATGTTTTTCTTCATCAAGCAAAAGTCCCTCTTCGGAAAGTGGATGAAAAAATATTGGATAACTGAGCTGCGTGGATGCAGCAGACAAAATCAATTGTATAATATCCTGCAGCGCCGCTGGTGCATGAATGTGTAAATCGTTTTTACGGTTTTGTAAACTCATACTAGTGAGCAGACCCGGCAGTCCAAAATAATGATCGCCGTGCAGGTGAGAAATAAAAATATGATTGATGCGGCTGTGCCGAATTTTATATTTGCTCATTTGCATCTGCGTACCCTCACCACAGTCAATTAAAAAATTTTCATCTTCCAGTTGAAGGTGCTGCGCCGTTGGATGCCGGTTGTGCGCCGGTATTGCAGAATTGTTGCCGAGTATGGTGAGTGATAACATTAACTATGGAGGATGCTTAAAATTTCAAATAAGATGCTTACACGCTGATTTTTTTTTGTTTTAGAAATAAAGAATTTGATGCTTATGTGCTAAGGTTCATCTTCTAAAAACTCTCTTTCTATTTCTTCCATTTGCAATACGTCCCATGCTTCACTTTCTGTAGGTGTTACATTCATTACTTCAAGCAGCTCCTGTTTATCCAGTTTGTCCTCCACATTTTTCTGCAGCTCGCAAATTACGAAAGAACAATTCTGGTCGTAAAACTGTTGTTGAACCGCAGCCAGCAATTCACCTGCTGTATCGTCTATTATTTCCACATTGGTCATGTTCAAAACAAGGTGCGGTATGTCTTTTTGGAGGAACTGAAGCAACATTGTGCGTATTTCTTCTGTCATATTAACAGACAAATACTTTTCTTCCGGCGTTATAACAGTGAATTTTTCTTTGGTATCTGTTTTGACATTCATATTTATGTTACTGGTTTTTTACCATTTGGCTCCATATAGTCTGGCCACCATTTTGTAAAAATATATACATAACTTTTAATGGGATGTATTATTGTAAAGTAAAGGAAAAAATTTTGTTCCCCGATTCACACTAATTAAAACTCCCGGAAAAAATAAAAACATTGAACCGGATTTTTTGAGCGTTGATAAAAATGTAAAGCAGCCAGCAGCATTTGATTTTAAAACTGCATAACTTTTCAACATATCAACATTCAGTAATCCGGAGAAACTAAAATGATTAATTATTCGTTATTATTGTACAAGCTAAATCACTTATAAATGGATAACAACTTTTCAGCACAGGTAAAAGAAATTATTTCCTACAGCAGGGAAGAGGCGTTGCGTTTAGGAAATGATTTTATCGGCACCGAGCATTTAGTGCTGGGTTTAATAAGAGATGGCGAAAATACAGCCATCAAAATCCTTAAATCTTTAAACGTGGATTTGTATGAGTTGCGTAAAGAAATAGAAGTGGCGGTAAAAGATAAAACAGGAAAAAATATTGCCAACATCAATTCACTGCCCCTCACCAAGCAGGCAGAGAAGGTAATACGCATTACAGTGCTTGAAGCAAAGGCACACAAAAGTGCTATGGTGGAGAGTGAGCATTTAATGCTTTCAATTTTAAAAAATAAAGAAAACATTGCCACGCAAATTTTAAATCAGTTTGATGTGGATTATGACATCTTTAAAAATGAACTCGGCTTCGTTACAAGCAATCCGCCCAAGGCAGATTATTCTGATGAGAACGATGATGATTTTGATGAAGAAAGAAAACAGTACGGTCAGCAGCCAAAGCCACAGCGGGGAGGTGCTGCCAATCAGCCTAAAACAAAAACACCCGTACTGGACAATTTTGGACGGGACATTACACGGCTAGCAGAAAATGGTTCGCTGGATCCAATCGTTGGCCGTGAAATTGAAATAGAAAGGGTGTCTCAAATTTTATCCCGCCGCAAAAAAAACAATCCTATTTTGATTGGCGAACCTGGTGTGGGTAAAACGGCGATTGTAGAAGGCCTTGCATTACGCATTGTGCAGCGTAAGGTTAGCCGTGTTTTGTTTGATAAAAGAGTAGTGTCGCTGGATTTAGCAGCACTGGTGGCAGGTACTAAATACCGTGGACAGTTTGAAGAAAGAATGAAAGCCATCATGAATGAACTGGAAAAAAACAGGGATGTCATTTTGTTTATCGATGAAATACACACCATCGTAGGTGCAGGCGGTGCCAGCGGTTCACTGGATGCAAGCAACATATTTAAGCCTGCGTTGGCAAGGGGCGAATTGCAGTGCATAGGTGCCTCTACACTGGATGAATACAGGATGCATATTGAAAAAGATGGTGCATTGGATCGCCGTTTTCAAAAGGTAATTGTAGATCAGCCTTCGGTGGAAGAAACCATCCAGATATTAAATAATGTAAAGAGTAAATACGAAGATTATCACAATGTAACCTACAGCCAGGAAGCCATTGATGCCTGTGTAAAATTGAGTGAGCGGTATATGACGGACAGACTGTTGCCAGACAAAGCCATTGATGTGCTTGATGAAGTGGGTGCAAGAAAACACATTAAAAACATCAACGTACCTGAAGATGTAATTGAGCTGGAGAAAAAAATTGAGGACATTAAGCTTGAAAAAAACAAAGTGGTAAAGAGCCAGCGTTTTGAAGAAGCTGCATCATTAAGAGATTCAGAAAAACGCCTGCAGGAAGAACTGGAGAAAGCAAAAAATAATTGGGAAGAAGAAAGCAAGCACAAACGTTTTCCGATAGAGGAAGAAGATATTGCTGAAGTTATCAGCATGATGACGGGCATACCCGTAAAACGTATGGTGCAGGCAGAAACAGAAAAACTCCGCCGCATGGCAGAGGAGTTGAAAGGTGCAGTAATAGGACAGGAAGAAGGTATTCAAAAAGTGGTGAAAGCCATACAGCGAAACAGGGTTGGACTGAAGGATCCAAAAAAACCGATAGGTACTTTTATCTTTCTTGGTCCTACGGGCGTGGGTAAAACAGAACTTGCCCGTTCACTTGCCCGGCACATGTTCGACAA
>JAYWIB010000014.1:0-5524 GCA_043789265.1 Chitinophagaceae bacterium | reverse complement strand
ATGCACTGTATGATTCCATCAAAGCCACGGCGCAGCAATATCCCAACCTTAACCGTTTTGTAATGAAAGGATCTGCCCGTACTTCGGGCTCTTCGGATATCAGCATTGGGTATAACATTCCTCCGGGAAGCGTAACGGTAACAGCAGGAGGGCAAACGCTGATTGAAGGAAATGATTACGAAATCAATTATGATTTAGGCACCATCAAAGTTACCAACCAGGCCATTTTGAATGCCGGCCTTCCGGTGCAGGTAAATTTTGAAAACAATGCCTCATTTGGTATACAGCAGCGCAACTACCTTGGCCTGCGGCTGGATTACCTTGCCAAAAACACCCTGAAAGAACAGCTATCCATTGGTGGCACTATGGTAAGGCTGGGCGAAAGGCCCTTCTTTACAAAAAACAATTTGGGCGAAGAACCCATCCGCAACTCTATGTACGGGCTGGATGTAAACTATCGTAAAGAGTTGCCAAGGCTTACCAAGCTGCTCGATAAATTGCCTTTTTATACCACTACTGCGCCTTCTTCTATAAACTTATATGCTGAAGGTGCCTATTTTTCTCCGGGGCATGCACCGCAAATTGGCCGTGGCGCCGGAGGTACTGTTTACATTGATGATTTTGAAGGAAGTAAATCGGGTATCGATCTGCGTTTTCCGGCCATAAGCTGGGCGCTTGCTTCCACACCCCGTGGCGCTACCGATCAAAATGGCTCTATTTTATTTCCTGAAGCAGAACAAAATACGGTAAGCCTGGACTATGGTAAAAACCGGGCCAAGCTGGCCTGGTACCAGATAGAGCCTGCCCTGCAGCAGTTTCGTGGTGTAAACAATCCATTGGGTGATAACAGGGATGAACTGAGTGACCCGAGAACGAGGCTGGTAAAGCAAAGCGAAATTTTTCCGCAGCGTACAACTGATTTTGGACAAAATCAATTAATAACTTTTGACCTTGCTTATTACCCCGCTGAAAAAGGTCCTTACAATTTTGCACAGGATGCATTGAATGTAGATAATAATAACCGCCTTAAAAATCCCACACAGCGCTGGGGCGGACTGATGCGTAACATAGATCAAACAGATTTTGAAACAGCCAATATAGAATTTATAGAATTCTGGATGCAGGATCCTTATGTAAACACACCTGCCCGTCCAAATGCATCTAACTCCAGCGGAGGTAAATTATATTTTAACCTGGGTAATATTTCGGAAGATGTATTGAAAGATGGTAAAAGATATTATGAAAACGGTTTGCCCACACCCAATTCTCAACTGCCTGTTGAGTCTTCTGTATGGGGCCGTGTACCACTCAATCCCATTCAGGTGGCCAATGCATTCAGCAACGACCCGGCAGACAGGGCTTTTCAAGATGTAGGTTTTGACGGACTTTCAGATGATTCGGAAGTGGTACGCAGTGCACCATACCTCTCCAATCTCCGGGGTATTTTAAGCCCGGATGCGTATAATAACCTGCAGGCAGATCCTGCGCAGGACAACTATATATGGTACAGGGATAACCGTTTTGCATCATCCGATGGAATTATTAAACGCTATAAAAATTTCAATAACCCACAGGGTAATTCAAGCGTAAATGATGGCTCTGCATTTTCATCGGCAGCTACTTTATATCCTGATGGCGAAGATTTAAACAGAGACAATACGATGAATGAAACGGAAGAGTATTTTCAGTACATCGTGGATTTGGCTCCGCCTGCAAATCCTTTAATGAATATTGGCGCCAATTATATTGTAGACAGAAAAGAAGTACCCATTAACAACCTGCCCAATGGTACCAGCCGCAATGAAACCTGGTACCAGTTCCGCATACCTATTGGATCATATAATAAACGCATTGGCAATATTCCTGATTTTAAATCCATCCGCTTTGTCCGAATGTTTCTTACAGGCTTCGACAGTGCTGTAGTGGTACGTTTTGGCAAGCTGGAACTTACCCGGAATATCTGGCGCAGGTATCCATTTAAAGTAGATTCTTCAGGTACCTACACGCCCAACGAAACCAATGTGGACTTTAATGTTAATGGCGTAAACATCGAAGAAAACGATAAACGTTCGCCACTGCCTTACCGCACCCCAAGAGAAATACAACGCCAGCAAATACAAAGCAACAATGGTGTAAACTTGCTGCAGAATGAACAGAGTATGTCACTTCGTTTTTGCAACCTCGGCAGGGGCGATGCAAGAGGTGTGCAGCAAACTTTTGCCAACAGAGATTTGCGCCAGTTTGGTAAACTCTCTATGTTTATACATGCCGAAAATTTTGTAAAAACACCCAACAGCATACAGGACAAAGATTTAAGTGCGGTGATAAGAATCGGAACTGATTTTGCTAATAATTATTACGAAGTAAAAATACCGCTGTACCTGACGCCGCTTACCGCAGCATCGCTCAATCCCAACAGTGATGTATACAACGATACTTTATGGAAAGCAATAAACAGTTTGGATCTTGACCTGACCGAGCTTACAAAAATAAAAGCAGAACGCAATGCAACAGGCGCTTCACCCACATCTATGTACAGAAAGCTGCAGGCCAATGGCCACACGTATTCCATTAAAGGCGATCCTAACCTGGGTGAGATAAGAGGTGTGCTGATAGCAGTGGAAAACGACAATCACCCAAGTGCATGCGGCGAAATGTGGGTGAATGAATTAAGGATGACATCCATTAATGAAAAGGGTGCTTATGCAGCAATGGCAAGAATGGATGTAACGCTTGCAGACCTGGGAAATATTACTGCTTCGGTAGCCACACACACCACCGGCTTTGGTACACTTGAGCAGCGGGTAAATGATCGCTTCCGGGATAATTATATGCAGTTTGATTTATCTACCAATCTTGAGTTGGGCAAACTGCTGCCAAAGCAGGCAGGCATTTCCATACCGGTATTTGCCAGCTATTCTCAAACCGTTAGTAAGCCGGAATACGATCCGTTTGATATGGATATCAGGCTGAAGGATAAGCTGAAAGCCGCTACCAGCAAGCAAAGAAGAGACTCTATCAACAATGCCGCCATTGATTTTACCAGCACCACCACGGTAAACTTTACCAACGTACGCAAAAATAAAACCAATGACAAGAAGCCAAAAATCTACGACATCTCCAATATAGATTTGAGTTATTCTTATTTCAATACCAAATCACACAACCCATTAATTGAAAACAATGAAATAACGAGGCACCGTGGCGGAGTGGGTTACAATTTTGCACCGCAGGTAAAATATATTGAGCCGTTTAAAAACATTAAATTTTTTAAGAAAAGAAAAGCACACTGGTTTGATTTGGTAAAAGATTTTAATTTTAATCCTATGCCATCACAGCTTAGTTTCCGGATGGATATTCAGCGGCAGTTTGGAGCAGTAAGACCAAGAAGCATTGGCTCAGATAAATATAAAATACCTGAAACCTATGATAAGTATTTCACCCTGCAGCGGGACTACATCATGCGCTGGAATTTTACCCGTTCGCTCAACTTTGATTTTACTGCCAGCAACAATTCCAGGGTGGATGAGCCGGCAGGCAGGCTGGATACCAAAGAAAAGAAAGATACAGTTTGGCGCCGGTTTTTAAAGGGCGGCAGAAACACGTTGTACAACCACACAGCCAATTTTTCTTACACGCTGCCCACCACCAAATTTCCTTTGCTGGACTGGACAACGGTGAACCTGAAATACCAGGCCACCTACCGGTGGATAGGCGCTTCCAGGCTTGCCGCAGATTTAAATTTGGGTAACATCATTGAAAATGGGCAAACACGTGAGGCTACCGGCCAGCTTGATTTTACGAAACTGTACAGCAAAATAAAATTCTTCCGTGCCATTGAGCAGCCACGGCCCGATGCCGGAGCAGCCAAAGCAGAAAAACAAACAAGGACAGACAGTGTATTCAGATATGTAAAAAAGAATGGCGTAAAAGTAAAAGTGTTTAAAAAACTCCGAACAAGAAAAATTAAAGACCCCAATGCGCTGCCTGATGTGGGTACTATTGGCAGAGTGTTTGGCAAACTGGCTACCAGTCTTAAGCAGGTAAGTATTTCTATTTCGGAAAATGCAGATACAAGATTGCCGGGATATACTGACAGCACACAATACATTGGACAAAACTGGAACAGCAGGCAGCCCGGCTTAGGATTTTTAATGGGCAAACAACCGGATACCAACTGGCTGAATACTGCCGCAGCAAAAGGGGTTATCACCAATAATTTTGAATTCAATACACTCTTTCAGCAATCGTTCAATCAACGGTTGGCCATTACTGCACAGTTAGAACCCGTAAGAGATTTGACCATTGCTGTAAACATAAGCAAGACTTTTACAAAAAATTACAGCGAACTGTTTAAAGATACACTGGAAGGCCCGTCTACAAAGTTTGCCCACCTGAATCCTTATGCCGGTGGTGGTTTTGATATCAGTTATATTTCTTTTCAAACATTGTTTGGAAAATTTGACCCCAACAGAATTTCAGAAACATATACACGTTTTCAAAATTACAGGCAGATAATTTCTCAGCGCCTGGGCAAAGCCAATCCATACTCCACCGGCCAGCCTTCGGGTGCAGATGGCTATGCATATGGATACAACAGGTATGCAACTGATGTACTGATACCCGCTTTTGTGGCTGCCTACACCAACAAAGATCCAAATACAGTGGGGCTGCTAAAACAAAGCAACCGCAACATCAAATCAAATCCTTTCAGCAGTTTTATTCCCAGGCCAAATTGGAAGATTGATTACAACGGGCTTACCAGGATTAGAGGACTGGATAAAATATTCAGCAATGTAACCATATCGCATGGCTACACCGGCAGCCTTAGCATGAATGGATTTACATCTGCGCTGCTGTACCAGGATATTGACCGGTATGGTTACCCATCTTTCTTTGATACCACTTCCAAAAATTTTATGCCTTTCTTTTTAGTGCCCAACATTACCATACAAGAACAGTTTGCACCGCTGCTGGGTGTGGATGTAATGTTTACCAACCAGTTTCAGGCTAAAGTGGAATTTGTAAAACAACGCACCTTAAGTTTAAGCCTTATTGACTTTCAGTTAAGCGAAACACGGTCAACAGAGTTTTCTATTGGCGCAGGCTACCGCAAAAAAGGACTGAAGCTGCCATTTAATATTCCGCTGCCAAAATTTTTACGCAGCAAAGAAGAACCGGCTGCTAAAGAAGTATCTGCCGGAGCGCCACCCGCTAAGGGTTCGGACAGTAAGTTGCAAAATGAAATCAATTTCAGGTTCGATTTTAAAGTACGGGACAATGTAACGGTAAATTACCGGCTGGATCAGGCAGCCACCCTGCCTACGGGCGGCAGTAAGGAAATTACATTTACCCCCAGCATAGATTATTATCTCAGCAGCCGGGTTAACCTGAAATTGTTTTTCGACCAGCGAAGGGTTACTCCTTACATCTCTTCCAGCGCACCCATCATCAATACAAGAGCAGGGGTACAGATAAGAATATCACTGGCACAATAAATAACTGATTGTAAATTTTAATAATC
>JAYWIB010000013.1:0-1596 GCA_043789265.1 Chitinophagaceae bacterium | reverse complement strand
TTTTGAATGAATTCAAAGAGAATATATTTTTTTCCATCATCAGCATTAATCCATTCCAGCGGGTTTACATTGTACATGAAAGTGTATATGTCATCAGTAGGTACATGCGTATAAGGTTTATTATTATACATCACTTTTCTTTTTTTATCTCTGCTGTAATACTCCATAAAATATTTTTTTATGGGTGGGATTGAAATTGCACTTACATCCACTATCCTGTTATCGTAATCGAAAACCTGTTTAAATAATTTATCCTTTTCAGCTTTTTTTGATGTGTGGTACACTGGCTGGGCTATTTGTTTAAGATAATTTGCATGTGGTGGAATTTCAACTGTTTCATCCTGCAAAAAATAAACACTGGCCAACACGTTTTCCCATGGTTTTACCTCCCTGTTAAGATGTGTTATCATACCGAGCAAAGGCAAGGCCTGTGCGTCTAAAAGTTTCGCCAGCATTTCATTAAATTCAGCAGGTATGAAGCCAATTTTTTCCTGCTGCCAGTAAAGGGCTACAGCACTCTCATCGTGTTCATTATCCGGCTCTCTTTTTAATTCTAATAAATCGTTTACTTCCATGTGCGGCAATATTTCCATGCCTTTATAATGGCGGAAGCCGGCCACAAAAAACTGCTGCAGGTGAATTTTCCTTTTGGGTATAAGCGATTGCAGGTTAAAATTACCGTAGCCTGCAATGGCAACAAGGCGTTGAAGAAAGTCTGATCGTTTCATGGTTTAAAATTTCCACTTTATCGTGCCATCAGGCATTATGTCAAAATGTTTTCTTTCAATTGCACAAGTAAATTTATCTGCCTTTATTTTCAATCTATACTGATATTTACCCGTGTCAAAAAAAGTATCTCCGTCATCCAGCAGTTCATTTTTTCTTGCTTCCATATGATGCTGAAGAAACAAATTTGGTGTTCCCATCTCATTAAATTTATAAATCCTGAAGGTTCTTTTTAAAATTTCACTTTTGTACAACTCCTTCAATTCTTCTAAATGCTCCTTAAAGAAAATAACTTTCATTCCGGCTTTTAATATAAATGATAAGGAAAGCTCTTTTTTATTTTTCCCTACTCCGGTTTCTATTTTATTATAAGCAGTATCTTTAATAATATCATTTATTTTATTCAGTTTTAACTGTGCCAATTCAAATAAGCCCACAATTTTAAAAGCCCTTTTAAAACCTTTTTCCGTTTCTTGCTCATAATACAGGCACAACGTGTTTTCTTCGTTTTGTGCGTAGGTAGTCTGCTTATAATCGTGTTTAGATAAAAAAGTGTGTTTGTGAACAGGCAAAGCTTTTTCGGGAGTAAGATACCCTCTGCCTGCCGCCACTTTGCACCTTACTTTTTTAATAAACACTTTGCCATTTGGAAAGGGGATAGGCTCCAGTTTTGCTTTATCAAAACTTATCCCGCTGTTAACTCGTTTCTCCAACTCATTTTTTACAATTAACCTTACTGCATCATCCACAATGTTTTTGCAATCAATAATGCTGGTAAAGGAGGCTACCGGGTAGCGTTCCACTAGTATCAATTCATTGTCCTTTTTCACTGCTCCAAAAAAACTTTCCTTGTGCAGTTGTCCTCTTATG
>JAYWIB010000012.1:0-5537 GCA_043789265.1 Chitinophagaceae bacterium | reverse complement strand
CAGCCGACCGGCAGCTATATGCTGACACTGCCGAATTCTGGGCATCAGGTATGGACAAGCCTGTAAAGCTGGAAGAAGCCATAAAAATGTGGGTGAGTGATTTTGATTTTTATGATGATATAAAAATAACCACAGTTGGTTATCCAGATTACCTGCATTATAAAGATAAAGATCAAAAGTATGTACAATCGTGGGGCGTATGGAGTGGCAAGTCAAAAAAAACAGGCAATGTTGTAAAGATTGATTTTATACAGCTTGATAAATTTAACGACGCAGGTAAAATAGAATTTGAATCTGTTTACGGAGATTTCTCCAAAATGGTGAAGGAGTAAAAAGGTTAGAAAAATCTTCATTACAAAGGCGGCACATGGCCGCCTTTGTAATTAGCTATAAATGAAATAGAATATCAAAAGAAAAATTAAACATTGTTACACTGAACAGAACCCTGCAGGTAATTTATAAAATTTTACAAATTATCTAACGATGGAGCCGCACTTTCATCTATCTTCCTGTTTTTTACTTCCTGCATAAATTCTTTGGCCGGTTTAAAAGCGGGTATATAATGTTCCGGAATTTCCACGGCTGTATTCTTTTTAATATTGCGGCCAATTTTGGCAGCCCGTTTTTTGGTGATAAAACTGCCAAAGCCCCGAATATAAATATTTTCCCCGCCAATCAGCGTTTTTTTTATCTCTTTAAACATGGTTTCTAAAGTAACCATTACATCTACTTTGGGTATTCCTGTTTTATCAGAAATTTCGGATATGAGGTCTGCTTTTCTCATGTTGTACTATTTGTTGTTTACATTTTAAAAGAAAGATACTGCATTTTTTATTAAATACAATATTATAGATTGATAATCAGGTTGATAGTAATTAATTATACAAAATACAGGCCGGGGAAATATTTAAAAATTTAAACCGCCATTTTTTTTGCTGCAACTTTGTTTTAATAAAGGCTAATTTGATGCATGCATATTTTACCCGGCACCTGCTGGCATGGAACCAAACGGACAACGACCGGCAAATGCCCTGGAAGGGTGAAAAAAATCCATATAAAATTTGGCTGAGCGAAATAATACTGCAGCAGACAAGAGTGGATCAGGGGCTTGCATATTATAACCGCTTTGTACAGGCCTTTCCCACAATAAAGCTGCTGGCCAATGCGTCAGACACCGCTGTGTTTAAATTGTGGGAAGGACTGGGGTACTACAGCCGCTGCAAAAATTTGCTGATAACCGCACGTGTTATTTCAAAAGATTTAAAAGGAAAATTTCCTGCTAATTACGAAGAGCTATTAGCCCTGAAAGGAGTAGGGCCATACACCGCCGCTGCCATTGCCTCCTTTGCATACAACCTGCCCTATGCTGTGGTGGATGGCAATGTGTTCAGGGTGCTTGCAAGATTTTTTGGTATGTATGATGCCATTGACAGTGCCGCCGGAAAAAAATTATTTACAGCGCTTGCCAACAGTTTGCTGGATAAAAAAAAACCTGGAGAATACAACCAGGCTTTGATGGATTTTGGTGCTGTTATTTGTAAACCGAAGTTGCCGCAGTGTGGTATATGTCCGCTGCAAAATAAATGTATTGCCCGGCAACAAGGCACCATTGCCCTGCTGCCTGTAAAAGAAAAATCAATTGTAAAAAAAACACGGTGGTTCTATTATGTAGTAGCGGGGTACGGGGATGGGGTGTACGTAAAAAAAAGAGGCGCAGGCGATATCTGGGAAAACCTGTACGAATTTATTTTAATAGAAACGGATGCAGCCGTGGATATAGAAAATATAATAAAGCAAAGCGCCCTCAAAAAAATTACAGGCAGTAATAAAATGGCGCCGCCGTTTGTTTCCCCAGCTTACCGGCAACTGCTTACCCACCAGGTAATACACGGACAGTTTATACAAATTAATCTTAGCAGGCCACTTGCCTCCAAAGACTATATATGCACAAGGCAGGAAGCGCTAAAGGGGCTGCCATTTCCAAAATTAATCAGCAGCTTTTTAAAAGATAAAAATGTATCTTTAAATTTGTTTCAGCAGCATCTGTAAACGATTTAGAAAGTATAAACAGCAACACTATGAGAGGAGTAAACAGGGTAATGCTTATCGGTAACCTGGGTAAAGATCCAGACATACAATTTTTAGAAGGTAATATCTGCGTGGCAAAATTTTCGCTGGCTACTACAGAAACTTACAAAGACAGGAGCGGCAAATTAATTTCACAAACGGAGTGGCATACAGTGGTATTATGGAGAGGCCTTGCAGAACTTGCACAAAAATACCTGCACCGTGGCAGCCTTGTTTATATTGAGGGGAGACTTAAAACAAGAAGCTGGGAAGATAAGGAAGGCAATAAAAAATTTGCTACCGAAATAGTGGGAGATAACCTGATAATGCTGGATAAACGCAACGACGGAAGCACGCCTGCAGGCATGGAGGGAATGGAAGAAATGGGAGAAAGCAATGTGCCACCACCGCCACCCGCAGATGATGGCCCCGAGAGATTGCCGTTTTAATTTTGCAAAGCAGGGTCTGCACTTTACACTGCCTGCTGATAACAATATTTTTTAATAAAACAAATTGTTTTGGATTATCATTCGGTTCTTCATTTTACCAGCCAGGTACATTTTTATTTACTGGCTATTACTCCTGCTGCGTCTGCTGTGCTGATATTTATTGCAGTACTTTTATTTACCATTTCTTTTCTGGTGGCAGGCTCCGAAGTTGCTTTTTTTTCTCTTACTTACAAGGACATTAATTTGCTTAAGACTAAGCAGCAGCCTTCCTTCCGCAGAATTGTGCTTTTGCTGGAGCAGCCAAAAACCTTGCTGGCTTCCATGCTCATAGCCAACAGTTTTGTAAACATCGGCATCATCTTAATCTCTAATATTCTTATGGATGGCTGGCTGGAAATGTTCCGCTTTGGTTTCTGGCTCAGCTTTATAATAAAAGTATTTACTGTTACTTTTATGCTGGTGCTATTTGGTGAAGTGCTGCCCAAAGTGTGGGCTACCAATCACAAGATATGGTTTGCATCCACCGCCTCGGTGGTAATAGAAATTTTAAATGGTCTTTGTTATAATTTAAGCAAGCGGCTCGTGGGCCTTAGTGACAGTATCGAAAAAAAGTTTTCTCCCAATCATTCTTCAGCGTTAGATAATAGCCAACTGGATTATGCAATAGATTTATTGCCGGACCATGAGGCCACGGTGGAAGAAAAACAAATATTGAAAGGCATCCGCAAATTCAGCGATACGCCTGTAAAGCAGGTAATGCGTACCCGGCTGGATGTAAGCGGCATTGAATATAGCAGTTCGTTTGAAGATGTGGTAAAAAAGGTGGAAGAATTGCATTACTCCCGCCTGCCGGTATATAAGCACAACCTGGACGAAGTGTCCGGGATGCTGCATACAAAAGATTTATTGCCGCACGTAAATGAAGGACAGGTAAATAATTTTGACTGGCATAAGCTGGTAAGGCCTGCCTATTTTGTACATGAGCAAAAATTGATTGAAGATTTGCTGCAGGAATTCCGCAACCGCCGCATACATTTTGCACTGGTGGTGGATGAGTTTGGCGGCACTTCCGGCATAGTAACGCTGGAAGATATAATGGAAGAAATAATCGGTGATATAAGAGATGAGTTTGATGATGAAGAAAGCGCCAATAAAAAAATTGATGATTACACATATCTCTTTGAAGGCAAGACGATGATAAATGATGTATGCAAAGCAATGGGCCTGCCATCGGATACATTTGAACTGGTAAGGGGCGACAGTGATTCACTGGCCGGACTGGTACTGGAAATTGCCGGTGAATTTCCGCAGGTGGAAGAAGAAGTGGAGAGCGGCGATTTTACTTTTGTGCCATTGGCCATTAATAAAAACAGGATAGATAAAGTAAAGGTGCTGATAAAACAGCCGGTAAAAGAGGCAAATATTAAAGCACCAAAATGATAAATGCTGAATGGTTCATGAAAATTCCCTTGTTTAAATTGATTGTTATTGTCTCCACCGTATTTTTTTTATTTTCCTGCAATGAACCTTATGTGTCCAAAAAAAAGGGTTACTACAAAATAGATTTACCTGAAAGAGGCTATCAGAAATTTGACAAAGAAGATTTCCCTTATAGTTTTGAATACCCTGTGTATGCACAAATAATGAAGGACAGTACTTATTTTGATGCCAACCCCGAAAATCCTTACTGGATAAATGTTGATTTCCCCCGCTTTGGTGCAAGGGTATTTTTAAGTTATAAAATTGTTGGCGGCAAAGCACTGTACAAAATAAAAAAACCGGATGGTAGGTATAAAGATTCACTGGGCATAAATGTCTTCGATCGTATGGTGGCAGATGCATTTACACTAACCAACAAAAACAATGTAGTGTCCAGTTCTATAAAAGACAGCCTGGTGCATACGCCCAATAATATTACAGGTGTATTTTTTAAAGTAAGCGGCAATGCAGCCACGGCTAAGCAATTTTTTCTTTCAGACAGCACTAAACATTTTCTACGTGGGGCTTTGTATTTTGATGTTACGCCCAATGCAGACTCACTGCAGCCGGTACAGGATTTTTTGCAGAAAGATCTGGAGCATCTAATCAATACGCTGCAATGGAAATCTCCATAAATTTTTAAATCTTTTATCTCTTTTAAACTGGCTCTCTCTTTATCAGCACAATTTTTCTTCTTGTGTTTGCACTACTTTTGCAGGCAATATGATAGCAATAGACAACAAGCTTATCAGCAATGAAATTATCGACGAACAATTTGTATGCGACCTCAATAAATGCAAGGGCGGCTGCTGTGTAGATGGCGATGCCGGAGCGCCATTGGCCGCAGAAGAGCGTAAGAAAATAGATGAAGTGGTGAATGCAGTACTGCCTTACCTCGATAAAGAACATACAGATGAAATTGCCCGGCAGGGCAGGTACGTGTGGGACAAAGAGTTTGGATGGGTAACACCCACCATCAGCAGCAAAGTGTGTGTATATGGCATCAAAGACAAAAATGGTATTGTAAAATGTGGCATTGAGCAGGCATACAATGATGGTAAAGTAAAATGGAAAAAGCCCATCAGTTGTCATTTGTATCCCATCCGCATTCAGCAAAGCAAAAACAGGGAAACAGAATATGTAAACTACCAGCCACGGGAAGACCTTTGTAAAGCCGCCTGTACTTTAGGCAAAAAATTACAAATACCTGTTTACGTTTTTTTAAAAGAGGCGCTGATAAGAAAATACGGCCCGGATTTTTATGAAGCGCTGGAAGCAATTGCCCTTCATATAAAAGCAAAGGCTGTTTAAAAAATTACTCACCTGTATATCCACTATGTTTAATTAATTTTTACGATGAAAATGTCAAACAGATTTTTATTCTTTATCTCCGCTTTGTTATTTATAATTTCTTTTTCTTCCTGTTCGCTGAATAAAGCCACCATTGACAACAGTTTGAAACAATACTTTGATGATAACAAAGTAACTGGCTGTTTTACTTTGTACAACAATACCAATGGTAAGGTTACTGTATATAATATG
>JAYWIB010000011.1:0-1596 GCA_043789265.1 Chitinophagaceae bacterium | reverse complement strand
TTTTATTATTGCTGATATCAATAGTGGCAAAGCCCAGTGCTTCAGCAGCAAATGCTGCTTTTCTTCCGGGAGACACCCTGTTGGTTTTGCATCCGCTGCCGCTGATGATGTAATGGTAACTGCTGTCTTTAAGATACTCCAGGTTATGCTCATGCCCCGCCACCATTATCACATTGGGATGGGTTTTTACAGCACTCATAATTTTGCTGATCATATTTGCATAGCGTGGATGTGCAATGTCCTGATGCGATCCAAATACACTGCGGCTGATGGGGTAGATGGAGCCTATAATGGGCAGCGGTATGTACAGGTTTTTCTTTAAATCGGTTAAAGGAAAAAGATGCTGCTTAAAAGTATAAAAGCCTCCATGCGGCCCGTTACTTTTAAAGGGATGATGTGTGGCCAATATCACCAGCTTATCAAAATTTTTATTGAGTATGTCTTTTAATTCATTGATTACTTCTTCTTCTGTTTTTGTATTGCAGTCACTCTCCACGCCCGGTTTATCATGTATGTGCAGCCACCACTGGCTGTCCATTACCACCAGTACTACATCCTTGCTTATTTTAACTTCCACCGGGCCGGGGCAGCCGTCTTTCGGATAAAAATTCATGTTCTGTGCTGAAAAGCGATCCACATATTGCTGTTGCCGCATTACGTTGTAATAGCCGTCTGGCGTGCCATTGGCCCAATCGTGGTTGCCAGGTATCATGATAGCCTTAGCCCTGCTGCCTCTGATTAAATTTATCTGCGAATCCAGTGCTGCCTTTATTTCGGAATAACGCAGGTAGGTTTCGTCGGGCAGACCGTAATCATACAAATTGTCTCCTAAAAAAATCATCGTAGTTTTTTCATCAAATACAAAATGTTTTTTTATAGAGTTTAATACAGAAGCACGGCCTTTTATCAGCGAGCCTGCGTCGCCAATCAGTACAATTCTTGACTGAAGTGTATCGGCAGTTTTTTTTGCAATAGTTTGTTGTGCTACAGTTTCAACGCCCTGCAGGAGCAATAAAAAAATAAACGGAATAAATTTCTGACTCATAACACGCTGGCAAATTATTTTTTTTGATATTTAAATATTAACAGGGTAGCGGTGCCGGTGCCTGCATATTCATTGGATACAATCATGTCTCCATTGGGTTTAAATGCAATGCCTTCCGGCTGTTTAAATATTGAGGGATTTAATGGGTATCCTTTTTTTACATTGCCTGCAGCATCCGCTACCATCAACATTTTATTTACGGATGAAATGATGTACAGCAGTCCATCAGCCGGATTGAGTGCAGCAGCAGAAGGTTTAAAACGCTTGTCTTTTATATTTATACTGCTTTCTGCTTTGTTTATATCAATGGTAAATGATGAGTCAGAAAAACTATTGCTGAACGGATCAAAAATAAAAGTGCTTAAAGATTTCTTTGTATCAGTTTCACAATCTTTGCATATCACTATCAGTTTGCGTGTGGAAGTATCGGCATAAATGATTTCAAACTCATTGTTTTTGGCATACTCAAACTTAAACGTTTCACTTACCGCCTTATCTTTTTCAAAATATACTTTAAACACATCACCATTGCTCTGCAATATGTAAAAGGT
>JAYWIB010000010.1:0-5553 GCA_043789265.1 Chitinophagaceae bacterium | reverse complement strand
AATGGAAGCAGCCGGAGTGATAAAACAATACGCCACTTTGCTTGATCATTCCAAAGTAAAAAAAGGGCTGATGGTGATATGCTATGTTTCTTTAAAAGAACACAATAAAATAGCCGGCGTAAAATTTATAAAAACCATTCATTCTCTCAGCGAAGTAATAGAATGCTACAATATATCAGGCGAATTTGATTTTATGCTGAAAGTGGTATGTGAGGATATGAATACCTATTATGATTTTCATGTAAACAAACTCAGCCAGTTAGAAAATGTAGGGCAGGTACAAAGTGTTTTTGTAATGGGCGTGATAAAACAAACACATCAGTTAGTTTAAGGACCATATTCACA
Source organism: Chitinophagaceae bacterium (assembly GCA_043789265.1). Taxonomy (GTDB): domain Bacteria; phylum Bacteroidota; class Bacteroidia; order Chitinophagales; family Chitinophagaceae; genus Ferruginibacter. The sequence continues at coordinate 5,208 of JAYWIB010000010.1, read as the reverse complement.
CATCCTTCAATTTTTTGTTCTGTTTCACGCCTCATAAAACCGTTCAATTTTTTTCTATACATTTGAACATAAACAGCTGCACTTATTTTTTCTGCAAATTGTATAATTCTTTTGTGTAGAAAAATTAAGCTGTACACTACAGTTCTTCCTTTGAAAATTCCCCTGTACTATCTATCCAATACTAACTGATTCTCCTGGTAAATAACAGTCTCTTTTTTAGATACTGACACTGTTTATTTCCACTTTACGGAAAATGCAATTTTCCACCTTTCGCTGAAAACCATGCTGGATAAGGCTTTCTCTATCTGGCATCAATCCTGATTATCCTGTGTGTAACCAACCATTATATGAAAGCTATCACAGGAATATTAATCTTTTTAAGCTGCCTCACTTCAGTTACTGCACAAAGAATTTGTGGGTCAGATAATTATACGGCGGCATTACTGAAAAGCAATCCAGCTTTACAGGCTGCCTATCAGGATGCCGAAAATCAAATTAAAAAAACTACTGCAAAAAGTAACCTTCGTTTCAGAGATACTGCACAAAACGAGTTAATCAATATTCCCGTTGTAATTCATGTGATATATAAAACTGCGGTGCAGAATATCAGTGATGCACAAATTCAGTCTCAACTAATTTCATTAAACAACGACTTTGCAGGGATAAATGCAGACAGGGCAAATACACCCAAGGTTTTTAGACCGCTTGCAGCCGATGTAAGAATAAAATTTTGCATAGCCCAGGTAGATCCACGGGGAAATAAAACTACGGGTATCATTAGAAAGTACAGCAACACTGAAGTGTTTTTTGCGGATGATGCCATGAAGTTTAACAACCGCGGCGGTGATGATGCATGGGACAGTAAGCGCTACCTGAACATCTGGGTATGTGCATTGGGTGGCCGCAGTTTGGGTTATGCCGCTATACCAGGTGGCCCGTCAGATGTGGATGGTGTGGTGATAGCTTACGATGCATTTGGCACCACGGGCACACTGCGTCCTTTGTTCAATAAAGGCCGCACTGCTACTCATGAAACAGGCCACTGGATGGGACTTAAGCATGTATGGGGCGATACAGATTGCGGCGATGATGGCGTAGATGATACACCCCGTCAGAAATCATACAACTACGGCTGTCCTTCTTTTCCGCACATTACTTCCTGCTCTGTAGATGAAAGAGGTGATATGTTTATGAACTATATGGATTTTTCTGACGACGCATGTATGAACATGTTTACCTACGGTCAAAAAAACAGGATGAGGGCATTGTTTGCAAAAGGAAATTTACGCAACAGCTTTCTTGTTTCTTTTGCCTGCGACAGTAACCTTGCACAAGGTGGCGCATTGCCTGATACTGCTGCTAAAGTGGTTGCTCCTGCCCTGGTAAAAATTTATCCAAACCCTGCGGAGTCTGCAATAACAATACAATGCAAAACTGCCAGCAAACTTGCTCTACAGCCACTGCAAATTTTTACTGTAACAGGCACCAAGGTTTACGCTGCCACTTTAAGCAGCGAAGAAACAAGGTTTGCCATTTCTTTTCTTACGCCAGGTTTATACATTGTAAAAGTGGGTGAGGGAAAAGATGCCACCACATCGAAGCTGATAAAAAAATAGCAGTTTTTATTTATAATTCTTCCAGCATCATTTCGCTTACCTGTCTGCCCACCACTGGCGCCAGTGCCACACCCATACCGCTCATACGTACGGCGCAAAAAACATGAGGCGCTATTTTTTTTACAATCGGTAGCTTTTCACTTCCCATTGCCATGATGCCGCTCCACCTGTCGGCAATAGTAGTGGCAGTACTGGTTATTATATGCCGCTGAATAAAATGTTCGAGTTCATCCTGTATGCTGCTTGTTACTTGCATTACATCGGTATCTTCGGCTGCAAAGTTTTTGTTTCGGGCGCCGCCAATTAAAATTCTGTTGCCAAGATTGCGGAAATAATAGTACCCTCTTTCAAAATGAAAACTACCTTTTAATTTTAAATCAGCCACAGGGCTTGTTACCACTACCTGGCCACGGCATGGAGTAATATCAACAGCAGGGAATAATTTTTTTGTAAATGCATTGGTGCAAAGCAGCAGTTGTTTTGTTTTAATAGTTACCTCATAAGGCTCCGGCTGGCTGCACTTAACATGTACGTGTATGCAGTCATTGTTGTTTTCATAGGAGTCAACTTCTGTTGCGGTTAAAACCTGTACACCGGCACCCTGTACTTTTTGCAACAGCGCCTGAATTAATTTTCCTGAATGCAGTCCGCCTTCTTCTTTGTTTTCTATCAGGTGGTCAAATCCCTTTAGTCCAAACAGAGAAAGTTTTTCGTCAGCAATGCTGTACAAATTTATTTCGCCGCTGATTTTTTTCAATCCTTCATTCAGCCAGTCAATTTTTTCGCTGCATTGCCGCCAATCTTCACTGTCGTCTGCAAAGCACTCGTAGCCGCCATCTTCATTGTAGTCTATCTGTGCTGCATCAAAATATTTTTTTATTTCGCTGAGTCCTTTGTAGCGCATCTCCACCAGTTGCCAGGTTTTATCTTCTCCCATTGCTTTGATATCATTCACCAGTTCCGAAGGGCTGCCAAAGCAACTGAATCCTGCATTTCGTGTACTGGCGCCCGTTGGTATAGTGCCACGTTCCACAATAGTAATTTTTAGAGCAGGATTTTTTTGTAACAGATGAAAGGCACACCAAAGCCCTACGAAACCACTGCCCACAATGATAACATCCTGCGGCGCAAAAAAACTTTCTTTTTCCCATACAGATATATTTCGCATTTAAAACCGGTTTGTTAAAGTATGCTAAGGTAGAAACTAATTTAGCCTTATTAAAACCTGTGTAACTATTTTTGCAGCACAACAAAAAAATATGATAAGAATAATTTTGAGTATAAGTTTTTTCTTTTTTGTTTTCAATACAGATGCTCAGGGCATTAAAGGATTATTAAACAAAGCGGTAAAAAAAGACAGCAGCAGTGGTAAGAGTATACTGGATAAAACATTTTCTTCAGGCAGCAGCAGCGGCTTAAGCAACGATGATATAGTAAGCGGATTAAAAGAAGCATTAAGGGTGGGCACGGACAGCAGCAGTAAAAAGCTGGGGGCGGTGGATGGATTTTTTGCAGATGCAGCCGTGAAAATTTTGATGCCGGAAGAAGCCAAAAAAGTTGAAAGCAGTTTGCGTAAACTCGGTATGGGCAGTTTGGTTGATAAAGCCGTATTGTCAATGAACCGTGCAGCTGAAGATGCAGCCACCGGCGTAGGAAATATTTTCTGGACGTCCATTAAACAAATGAATGTGCAGGATGGATTGAAAATATTAAGGGGCGGCGATTTTGCTGCTACAGATTATCTTAAACAAACCACCACTGCACAACTTACCGAAAAGTTTCGTCCTGTTATTGAAACCTCTCTTGCAAAAACAGATGCCACCAAATACTGGAAAGATGTGTTCTCAAATTACAACCGTTTTTCTGCAAGCCCTGTAAATACTGACCTTACCGCCTATGTAACTGAAATGGCGCTGAAGGGTTTATTTTATCACATCAGCCTGGAGGAACAAAAAATTCGTAAAGATCCTGCAGCACAGGTTACCGGCATTCTAAAAAAAGTATTTGGAAAATAATTTTACTGTTTCCTTGTCTGCTGCGCCTTTTCTTTAAAGCAATAGCTTATTTAGCTGGTGTTGTACATCCCCGTCATGTAATCAGTCTCATCACCTGTTCAATATACCCTGCCCGTCTCTAAATTTTATAAAAGAATTTATCATCTTTTTGCACCGCCTTTATCTTACGATAACATTCCTGCAATACTGCTTTAAAAAAGTGGTTGTATTTAATGTTATTTTTGTGAGCAGACTTGTTTTACTTTTTTCATAAAAAATTTTATTAACCGCTATGGCAAGTATTTTAATTATTGATGATGAAAAGGCAATTCGGAAAACCCTCGCAGAAATACTCAGCTACGAAGGCTATAAAATAGAAGAAGCATCTGATGGTGAAGAAGGCCTTAAAAAATTCAGCAGCACTACATTTGATGTGGTGCTTTGCGATATTAAAATGCCAAAGATGGATGGCATAGAATTTTTAGAAAAAGCAAAAGAAATAAATCCAGATGTACCTGTGGTGGTTATCAGTGGACACGGCAATATTGAAACAGCCGTGGAGGCTGTAAAGAAAGGTGCATTTGATTACATCAGCAAGCCCCCGGATTTAAACCGTTTGCTGATTACCCTGCGCAATGCACTCGATAAACAACTGCTGGTAACAGAAACCAAAGTATTAAAACGACGTGTAAGCAAGGTGCAGGAAATGGTGGGCGACAGTGCGCCTATAAAAAAAATAAAAGACACAATAGAGAAAGTGGCGCCTACAGATGCAAGGGTGCTTATAACAGGCGAAAACGGTGTGGGCAAAGAACTGGTGGCAAGATGGATACACGAAAAAAGTAACCGTAGCAGTGGCCCCATGGTGGAAGTAAACTGTGCAGCCATTCCTGGAGAATTAATAGAAAGCGAATTATTTGGGCATGAAAAAGGCTCGTTTACATCTGCTATAAAACAACGCATAGGAAAATTTGAGCAGGCAAGCGGAGGTACACTCTTCCTTGATGAAATTGGTGACATGAGCCTTGGTGCACAGGCAAAAGTATTGCGGGCTTTGCAGGAAGGAAAAATTACAAGGGTAGGAGCCGATAAGGATATTAATGTAGATGTAAGGGTGGTGGCTGCCACCAATAAAGACCTGCTTAAAGAAGTGGACGAAAAAAATTTTCGGCTGGATTTATATCACCGCCTGGGCGTTATAATCATACATGTACCATCCTTAAATGAAAGACGGGACGACATTGCTTTGCTGGTAAATTTTTACCTGGAAACCATTGCAAGCGAATATGGGCAAACAAAAAAAACGGTGGATAAAAAAGCACTGGACTTGCTTACACAATATAACTGGACGGGCAATATACGTGAGCTGAGAAATGTGGTGGAACGCCTGATAATATTATCCGGAAAAACAATTACAGAAGAGGATATACAAACTTATGTTATGCCTAAAAAATAATATCACTTTGTTTTCTCACAATTAGTATCCTTATGAACAAAATTTATTGTATCAGCGGGCTGGGTGCTGATGAACAGATTTTTTATAAACTGCAAATACCCGGTTATTCATTCGAGTATATTCAATGGCTTATTCCGGCCGG
>JAYWIB010000009.1:0-1601 GCA_043789265.1 Chitinophagaceae bacterium | reverse complement strand
ATGCTCTACCAACTGAGCTACCAATTCAAATTTTATTTTTTCCAGAACCCTTCCGATTAACATCGGGATGCTCTACCAACTGAGCTACCAATTTTATTTTTTCCAGAACCCTCCCGATTAACATCGGGATACTCTACCAACTGAGCTACCAATTCAAATTTTTTCATTCAAAAAAATAAATATTTCATTATTTTCTTAAAAGCGGAGTGCAAAAATAGGGCAATTACATTTTAAAGCCAAAGTTTTTCGAAAAGTTTTTATATGTATTCCCCTTATTCCGGCAGGATTATTTATAAAAGGTCATTAAGTCTCTTATTTTTGCGGATATAATTTTTTTATGACGGATTTTTTTAAAGATAAGGTAGTGGCTGTTACCGGCGGCAGCGAAGGAATTGGTAAAGCCCTTATTGATGCACTCATTCCGCTGGGTGCTAAAATTGCTACCTGCGGACGCAACCAGGATAAATTGTACAACCTGCAGGTTCAGTATTCAGGCCACCTTCTTCATACCATCGTGGCGGATGTAAGCCGATATGATGATTGTGCAAATTTTATTAACTCCACCATTGATACTTTTGGAGGTATTGATATTCTTATTAATAATGCTGGCATCTCTATGAGGGCGCTGTTTAAAGATGCGGATGTGGCTGTAATAAAAAAGGTAATGGATGTAAATTTTTTTGGTACAGTGTATTGCACCAAGCTTGCACTCAATTCTATAATTGAGAGAAAGGGTACCATCGTAGGTATCTCTTCTATTGCCGGCTTTCGTGGGCTTCCGGGCCGCAGTGGATATTCTGCTTCTAAATTCGCTCTCAATGGATGGCTGGAATCTATACGCACCGAACTGATGGAGACCGGTGTAAATGTAATGTGGGTGTGTCCTAATTTTACCAGCAGCAACATCCGGTATGCTGCACTGAATAGTAAAGGAGACACCATTAAAGAAAGCACCATGAATGAAATCAGCATCATGCGGACGGAAATATGCGCCGCCCATATTTTAAAAGCTATACAAAAAAGAAAAAGAAATGTGGTAATGACATTCAGCGGTAAACGAACTGTTTTTTTTAATAAATTTTTTCCTTCCATTACTGACAAACTTGTAAGAAAATTTTATTTTAAAGAAGGAGCTTTAATTAAATAAATCTGCCCCGTAAGCAGCAGGATTAACACAATTCAATTATCTCATCCATTAAAGTACAATATCTTTCAACCAACATGCCTTTACTAACCCTTACATCTGATATTGGCCAGCAAGATTTTTTGGTGGGTGCAGTTAAGGGTCAGTTACTGCAGGTAAATCCGGCATTTGTAATCGTTGATATTACTCACCAGTTGTCGCCTTTTAATTATCCGCAGGCCGCCTATGTTTGCCGCAATGCTATCAAAAATTTTTTACCCGGCACTTTTCATATAGTGCTTGTAAATTTATTTGATGAAAAGCCGGAACACCTGCTGCTGGCCGAACACAATGGTTATTACATTGGCTGCGCCGATAATGGGTTGCTCACAATGATACTGGAAGAACTTCCTCAAAAAGTGGTGGCACTGGCACTGGATAAAACCACACAAAAGAACACACTCTACTGCACCACCGT
>JAYWIB010000008.1:0-1602 GCA_043789265.1 Chitinophagaceae bacterium | reverse complement strand
TGGGATGGCGGCTGCCGAGCGGCAGCGGATCACCGGGGAGCGAAGTATCTGTCTCTGCAGCATTTGCGTGCTGCTGGCCTGCAGTTGCGGCTTTCAGCATTTCATATTTTGCTTCGGTAAATAATTTAAACTCGTTGAGCAACTGGCCAAATTCTTTTTTGCGATCGGCAGCCACATTTTTCATTTCGCCCATTACTTCTTTTACCAGCCCTTTGGCACCAAGATATTTTATGCGGAAGGCCTCGGCATCCTCTGCTTTTACAGCAATGTAATTGTTGATGTCATTTTTGTATTCTGCTATTTGCTGCAACAAATTTTCCATGCGGCAAAAATAAGGAAAAAGGGATCGTTGCACTATTCATAGTCAAACTGTAAAATTCTTTTACCACAAAAAATATCCAGGTAATATACAGGAGAAAAAGGCAGGCTTATTTGCTTTTTCTCTGCGGATTAAGTGAAACAATAAAGTGTGATGCAGATTAGATACTTGTATAATTGGAGAAACCTGTTTCAAAATGCAGAAAGATTATTTGCAATATTCCTTTACATATTTTTTTTGAAGACTTGCAGTATAATGTAGTTTCTTTAAAAGGAAACCTGTACTTTTAGTAAAAAAGTAAATGAGCGAAAAATTTAAAGTTGAATTTCTTCCGGAAGCCGTTAAGTTTTTCGATGGTTTAGACCAAAAATCTCAGTAAAAAATTTTATACAATATTAGAAAATCGCAGTTATCAAACGACCCTGAACTCTTCAAAAAATTAAACGATAATATTTGGGAATTTAGAACATTTTACAACAAAACCCATTTAGAATTTTTGCCTTTTGGGATAAATCTGAAGAGTTACAAACATTGGTTTTATCCACTCACGGACTTATTAAAAAAACAGATAAAACACCTAAGGCAGAACTCGAAAAGGCTGAAAGAATGAAAGAATTCGGGAACAATATTTTGAACAAAAAATTAAATAGATACACGATGTCAACAAAAAAAATAAAAACTGTTTCACTCGACACAATGATAGATAAACACGTGGGAAAGGTTGGCACTAAAAGACGTGATGCTTTCGAGTTTGAATTGAAATTAGATTTATTGGGCAGCGCAATAAAAGAGGCAAGAACGCACCAAAATTTGACACAAGAACAGCTTGGACAAATGGTAGGAGTTCAAAAAGCGCAAATTTCGAAACTTGAAAGTAATTTCACCAATGCACGATTGGATACAGTGATTAAAGTTTTTAATGCCCTTAATGCAAAAGTTAATTTTAAGGTTGAACTGTCAAAACGAAAACTGAACATTGCATAATTGTTTTTGGGATAATGATTTAGAAAAACTCTCCTTAAGATAAATGTATATACCGCTTCTCTGGTACGCTGTTCAAGCAAGTTCAAATTTCTCTGATAATTTTAGCGATATTGCAAACATAAAGAATTGGTTTTAATGGTTAAATACTCCACACTAAAAAAGAAATTTAAAATTGAAGTTGATAAAGCAACGGACAATGGTATGGCTCATCTTACACATTATTTTCAAAATAATATAAACGGAGTTTCCAAACATTATAAAAAACCGGCTAAAGAGTACCTTTCGGTTATCTGCGAGGA
>JAYWIB010000007.1:0-1603 GCA_043789265.1 Chitinophagaceae bacterium | reverse complement strand
GCAGGGAAAGAACTTAAAAACGGATACACTCAGCAATTTTATTTCGGTACAGAATTTACAGGCAGCCATTTCTGCACTGGATAATAATATACAGGTTTATTCACTGCAGTTAAAACAACTTATGGGTATGGAAGAAGTGGTGCGGTTTGTTTTTACCGACAGTATCAATACAGAATCACTGGAAAGTTTTTTCCCTGTAACAGGCGCTGGTTTATCAATCGCTTTGAACAACAGGAAGGATATTAAGATCCAATCCTTGCAGATTGATGAAATAAAGGAGCAATTGAAAGGATTAAAAACATCCTTTAAGCCACAACTTGCTGTGATAGCCCAATACCAATTGCAATCTCAAGCGGATAATTTCAGGATGAAGGATTATGCACTGCCCCGTACTTCATATGCAGGTCTGAAGTTGAGCATACCACTTTATTCGGGTGGCAGGTTAAAGCATAAAACAGCGCAGACAGAATTGGGAATTCAACAATCGGAACTGGCCCTTACAGAATTAAAGACAAATCTGGAAACGGAACTGGTTTCTATAAACTCCAACCTGCAGGAAGCCTATAACCAGTGGGAGATACAGCAGCAGAATGTAGATGCGGCAGAGATTAGTTATAACATGATGAACGATCGCTACCGCTACGGCATGGCCACTCGCTTGGAGTTAAGCGATGCCGAGCTGGCATTAACCAAAGCAAAACTGAATAACCTGCAATCGGTTTATAATATTAAAATTCTGGAATTGCAATTCAAAAAGGCAATGGGTGTTTTGCAATTGAATTAAAATATTTGGTCGGTTTTGAAATTTCCGTTCTTATGAAACAAGATTAACGCCTCGGTAATCATACTGGGGCTTTTTCGGTAGCCTAGATTGTTACGCTCCAGCTAATAGCCTACGCATAAAATTTTATAAATCATCGCTGCCATAGTGTAAAAGCCTCCGCAACTTCTAAAATTACTTTTGCTGTATAAAAAATAATATTATGTCTCTTACAATAAATGTTTTAAAAACTATACACGAAAAAAGATGGATGGCACTGGCATTGATTTGCACAGCCCAATTCATTGTAATTATGGATACTTCAATCATTGGTGTGGCATTGCCTGCCATCAAAAATGATCTGGGGTACAGTCAGAACGGTCTTCAATGGATATTCAACGCTTATGTTGTTTTCTTTGGTGGCATCCTTTTATTAGGAGGAAGGTTATCAGATCTTTTCGGAGCCAGAAAAATATTCATGACCGGCTTTGCAATACTCGCTGCGGCTTCTTTATTGGCCGGCCTGGCCTGGTCGCCGGAAGTATTAAATACCGGTAGAGCTCTGCAGGGCCTGGGTTCTGCATTGATTGCACCGGCAGCCATGACATTGCTTATGACTACATTCACCGATCCTAAAGAATTAGGAAAAGCATTTGGTTTATGGGGAGCATCAGCCGCAGCAGGTGGTTCTGCAGGCGTGTTTTTAGGTGGTGTTATCACCGAATGGATGGACTGGCGCTGGGTATTTTTTATTAATATTCCCATTGCCTTAATTGTATTGGCTTTCTGTAAAAATTATTTTGCAGCGGGCAAAAGATCTGCAGGAAAAATTGACTGGTGGGG
>JAYWIB010000006.1:0-5571 GCA_043789265.1 Chitinophagaceae bacterium | reverse complement strand
AATCTTTTTACTGCTAACGTAAATGCACAAATGAATTTTGGTAAGGGGTGGAATGGAGAATTAAGCGGCTTTTACCGCAGCAGGGGACTGGAGGGTGTATTTGTTATTGGGCAGATGGGCGCTTTAAACGGAGGTATATCAAAAGCCATTATGAAAAACAGCGGCACACTTAAATTAGGTTTCAGGGATTTACTGTGGACACAAAAGTTTAATGGCGAAGCAGTGTACTCATACATTGATACACATTTTAAACACCGCCGCGACAGCAGGCAGGTAAGCCTCAGCTTTAACTGGAGGTTCGGAAATGTAAAAGCGGCTCCCCAAAAAAGAAAATCAGGCGGTGCTTCGGAAGAACAAAGCAGGGTAAAAACCGGGGGCAATTAATTAATAATTCAATAGGTAAATAACAAAACGCACTAAAAAAAGAGTGCGTTTTTTTATTACAAAAGATTTTTTTAGTGATTATTGCCTTTATTTGCATCAAATATTTTTAAACAAAAAAACCCATCATGAAAAAAGTAATTTTTATTTCCCTTGCATTGCTTTTCATTTTTTCTTCCTGTAAAAAAGACGACAAAAGCTGCGGAAAAACCACTGCTGACATTGCCGGCACTTACACCCTCGTAAAAGTTGAAGTTGGATCAGGCGGAAGTTATAATGATGTAACTAATGATAATAATTATGTAGAACCTTGCCAAAAGGATGATAAACTAATTTTAAATGCCAATGGTACTGCTCAGTATGTTGATGAAGGTACTGTATGCAGCCCATCTGAAAGTGCAACAGGCACCTGGTCTGTATCTTCCGATGGAAAATTTACTGTAGCGGCGGGGCCACAAGAATTTTCAGGAGCCGAAATTGTTTCGTTTGATTGTAAGAATCTGGTAATTAGTGCTGTTTTTTCTTTTGGAGGTTTTTCCGCCAATATAAAAACAACATTAAAAAAAATGTAATGCTTATCTGTTAGTATAAATTTTAAATACGCTTATGCCATCTTTTGATTTTGCCAGCAAAGTAGATTTACAAACGTTGGACAATGCCATCAATACTGTAAAAAAAGAAATAACCAACCGGTTCGATTTTAAAGGTAGTCATGTAGTAATTGAACTTAATAAAAAAGAGTACAAGGTAAACCTGGAAGCCGACAGTGAAATGAAGCTGGGGCAAATAATAGATGTAATGATAAGCAGGAGTATGAAGCAGGGGCTTGCTGCCGAAATTTACGACATAAGCAAAGAACCCTTCCAGAGCGGCAAAGTGGTAAAGCAGGAAGTACCGGTACGCAATGGCATAAAGCAGGAAGACGCCAAAAAAATAGTAAAATTAATTAAAGACAGCGGCAGCAAAGTACAGGCTGCAATTATGGATGATATAGTACGGGTAACCGCTAAAAAAATTGATGAACTGCAGGAGGTAATACAGGCCAGCAAAAACTGGAACCTGGGTATAGCCCTTCAGCAAACCAATATGAAGAGTTAAGCGTATTTATTGTTGCATGCAGCAGGGTTGTTTGGTATGTGTAATTTGTTTACTTTTGCCCTCTTTAAAAAAAGCATGGCAAAATCCATGCACAAACTTTTACAAATATGAAAAAAGATTTGCATCCCAAAAACTACCGTTTTGTAGTGTTTAAAGACATGAGTAACGGCCATCAGTTTTTAAGCCGCTCCACCGCTGAATCAAGAGAAATGGTAAAGTGGGAAGACGGTAATGAATACCCGGTAATTAAACTGGAGATTTCCAACACATCGCATCCGTTTTATACAGGTAAAAATGTATTGGTGGATACAGCCGGCCGTATTGACAAGTTTAAAAAGCGTTACGAAAAAAAGACTAGCTTGTAATAGCAACGATTATTTTTCATGGCTATACTTTAAATCCCCTTCGGTTTTCCGGGGGGATTTTTGTTTGCAGTAAAAGATAAAGGCAGAATGCGCAACAACGTCTTTTTCTGTTATAAGCAACGAGCATGGCAAAGAAAATTGTAGTGTTGCAAAAGTAAAAGTGATTATTAATACCTGTGCTGTATTTAATTATTACTTTGCAATAAATCATTATGCTTATGAATCAGCGCTGGCGTCATAAAAGATATTCAAAAAATTCGGAATGATTTTTTTAAATTATCATGATTTTGCTGCTGGATTATTATGATATACTTTTAAACCTCTGCTTTACAAATCCACATTTGGAGTACGGCAAATGTTTTTTGCAAATACTGATAATCAAAATTTTTGTGAAGAGTAATATTTTAATTGCCGCTTTCTTATTAAGTTCAATGTGCCTGACAGCTCAATCAAAAAGTCAAATATCTGATTGGTTTTATAGCTTGCCGGTAAAGAAAGATGCTCTAAAGCTAAAAAAAGCAATACAAAAAAATACAAGCTTTCAAGAAAACAATAAAAGTGAATCTGGCAGATTCAGCTATTCGTCTTCTTCATACTGGGGAATTATTCTTCATCCAATTCTTCCCAAACCGGGGCAACTGGATTCAGCAAAAATTAGTTTGACAATTGGGAAACTCTTTACTAAAGATGGATACTCAGGTGGCATGAAATGGTTGCGCTTTGAATACTTTTCGTCTGACACAATTTTTTTAAACGGTTTATTTGACAGCGCATGTATAGATTTTAAAAGCAATGCTATACAAGAAAAGCCGACCGGATTTCGGGGGGCGAATAGTGAAGTTAAAGGCTCAGGAAAAAAATATATCTATATCAATAATTCCAGCGCATTAAGAAGTATTAGTGTAGAGAGGGTAAGATATGCAACAGGCATACAAAGCTTTTCCATTCATTACTCGGAATCCAACGATTAAAACCGGTTAAACATGAGCTGTATAAAAAAAATATCAGGCTGATTAATTGTGGCGAAATCTTGACATCAATGTACATTGCTTCTTATGCCATAAGTTCAATACTCCCGGAATCACAACATAAAAAGAACAATAAAATTAGCCACCTGTGCCACGTGAGTTATCAAAAAGTATTCAGCCTGTTAGCCTGTCGCCGTTTCTTCCCTCGCTTTTAATTCTTTTATTTTATCGAGGGCACCGGCCACCACATCACACATAATGGTGTACAGTGCGCCGGGTACCTGGTGTTCGTAAATATATTCCAGTGCTTCGTTTTCGTTGGCAATTACCTTGGTGGGTACTTGCGGTTTTACTTTGGCAATGCCCTGTTGCAGCAGGCTGATGATTTCATCAGCAGTGCGGCCACGGAGGTTTTTATCGCAGCGGATAATTATTTCATCAAAGTATTGGGCAGATATTTCTCCCAGTTCCATAATGTCTTCATCACGGCGATCGCCGGTGCCGCTTATTACGCCAATTTTTCTTTTATAATCCAGCTTGCTGATGAAATCGCAAAGCAATTTTAAGCCATGAGGGTTGTGTGCAAAGTCGGCCAGGAAAGTAATGTTTTTAAAATGGAAAAAATTAAGTCTGCCGGGTGTAAGGCTTTCACCTGGTATAAAAGTCTGCAGGCCCTGGCGTATATCCTCAATCGTTATATCCCTGTACAGGTAGGTGGCAAGTACGGCAGGCAGGCAGTTAGCAATATTGTGTATTGCTTTTCCTTCGTAAGTAAGCGGAATATCTTTTGCCGGCATCACCCTTATTTTCCAATTGCCTTTCATAATGGTAATGTAGCCATTTTCGAATACGGTGGCCAGGCCGCCCCTTGCACAATGTTCTTTTATGCGGGGGCTGTGTTCGTTCATGCTGAAGAGGCCCACATTGCATTTGAGGTCTGTACGCATGGCGTATACCAAATCATCTTCAGCATTCAATATAGCATAGCCGTGTGGAAAAACAGTTTCAGGTACTACTGCTTTTACTTTGGCCATCTGCTGTATGGAATTGATACCGCCCAGCCCTATATGATCCGCTGCTACATTGGTAACTACGCCCACATCGCAATGCTGAAATGCAAGGCCTGCTTTTAAAATGCCGCCTCTTGCACATTCCAGCACAGCAAAATCCACCGTGGGGTCTTTTAATACAAAGGCAGAGGAGAGGGGCCCGGTGCAGTCGCCCTTCATCATCAGTTGGTTTTGTATGTACACACCATCGCTGGTGGTGTAGCCCACTTTTTTGCCGGCACATTTTGCAATGTGGGCAGTAAGGCGGGTGGTGGTAGTTTTACCGTTGGTGCCTGTAATAGCAATGATGGGTATGCGGCCCACACTGCCTTTTGGAAAAAGCATGTCAATTACCGGCTCTGCCACATTTCTTCCGAGGCCTTCTGCCGGTTCTATATGCATGCGGAAACCGGGGGCTGCATTTACTTCCAGCACAGCGCCGCCATTTTCGTTTACTGGTGTACGTAAGTCGGTGGCCATTATATCAATGCCGCAAATATCCAAACCAATTATTTTGCTGATGCGTTCGCACATAAATACATTGGCAGGATGCACTTCGTCCGTAACGTCGATACTGGTGCCGCCGGTGGAAAGGTTGGCAGTGGTTTTCAGCAATACCCGTTCGTCTTTTGCAGGGATGGTGTCCAGCGTATAGCCTTTGTCTTCCAGCATCTTCATGGTGCTGCCATCTACAGTAATTTGTGTAAGCACTTTTTCGTGAGCAAAGCCGCGGCGGCTGTCCTTATTTGTTTCATCTATCAAATACTGAATATTATTTTTTCCATCACCCACCACCGAAGCAGGTGTACGCAGTGCGGCGCAAATAAATTTATTGTTGATAACAAGGCAGCGGAAATCAAAGCCGGTAATAAATTTTTCAACAATTACATTCCGTCCGTATACCTGTGCAGCTTCAAATGCTTTTACTGACTGCTCCCAGTTTACAATGTTGGTGGTATTGCCTTTGCCATGATTGCCATCAATGGGTTTTATCACCAGCGGATAAGTATATTTTTCCACAGCATCTTTTAATGCCTCAATGGTTTTTACCACGGTGCCGCCGGGTACAGGTATTTCGGCAGCGCTCAGCAATAGTTTTGTTTCTTCTTTATCGCCTGCAATATCTACAGCAATATTAGAAGTGGTGCTTGCAATGGTGGCTCTTATTCTTTTTTGATGAACACCATAGCCTAACTGTACCAGGCTTTGTTTGTTCAGCCTTATGTAAGGAATATTTCTCTTTGCCGCTTCTTCCACAATGCAGCCCGTGCTGGGGCCAAGCCTTGTATTTTCTCTAATCTCTCTCAGCTTTTGTATGTCGTCTTCAATATTATATTCCACATTATCTGTAAGCGCCTGTGCAATGCGTACGGCAGCTTTTGCGGCAAACACACCGGCATCTTCTTCCATATAAGTAAAGCATACATAGTATACACCCGGGCCGTCGTTGGCAGTACGTGTGCGGCCAAAGCCTGTGTCCATGCCTGCAAGTGTTTGTATCTCCAGGGCTATATGTTCTATTACATGTCCCATCCAGGTGCCGGTGCGTACCCGCTCAAAAAAACCACCTCTGGTACCCACGCTGCAGCGGTGTTCTATCAATGTAGGAAACAAATTTTCCAGCCGCTCAGTAAAACCTTCAATGGTATCAGTAGGCCGTTGTTCCATTTCTTCCAGCGCCAGCTTCATCTGTATCAGTTTGGGGCGGCG
>JAYWIB010000005.1:0-5571 GCA_043789265.1 Chitinophagaceae bacterium | reverse complement strand
CCACAACTTTTAAAACCTATACCACCAAAGGAAACCTCAACAATCATATTGGTATACCCCTCACCATTTTATCTGTACAGAAAGAGGCGGAAATAGCTGTGATAGAAATGGGTGCCAATCACCAGAAAGAAATAGAAGGATATTGCAGGTACACATTGCCAACACATGGCCTTATTACGAATTGTGGCAAGGCACATCTGGAAGGTTTTGGTGGTGTGGAAGGCGTACGTAAAGGCAAAGGTGAATTGTATGATTACCTGAGAGCAAACAACGGCACTGTTTTTTTAATGAAAGACTATGATTATTTAGTGGAGATGAGTAAAGGCATTAGCAATATAAAAACTTATGGAACTGCAGAGGCAGATATTATTGGTATTGCAGACAGCTGCAAAGAAATGCTGGAAGTAAATATGCAGAAAGGAACAGCAATTAAAATTATAAAAACTCATCTTGTGGGTGACTATAACCTCCCCAATGTATTAGTGGCAATAGCAATTGGAAAATATTTTAATGTACCTGATGAAAAAATAAAATTATCATTAGAAAATTATATCCCATCCAACAGCCGCAGCCAGTTGATTGAAAAAAATGGCAATAAAATTATTTTAGATGCTTATAATGCCAACCCCACCAGTATGAAGGCTGCCATTGAAAATATTGCAAAGATGAATGGCGATAAAGTATTGCTGCTTGGCGGCATGATGGAAATGGGCGATGAAAGCCTGCATGAGCATCAGGCATTGATTGATTTAATTGCAAAGTATCACTGGAGATACGTGGTGCTGGTGGGCGGCGACTTTAATAAAATAAATCATCCCTATCAATATTTCAATACTGCTGCCGAAGCAAAGCTATGGCTGGATAAACAGCACTTTGAAAATTGTACTTTTCTAATAAAAGGATCGAGGAGTATGCAGATGGAAAAGATATTGTAACAGTGTTTAGTCTATGATAACTTTTGTTTACTGCAAAAAGTCATCAGAAAAAAGTATTTTTATAAGCAATTATGGGATTGAAATACACTGATATAAAATTAAGCAATCCTTCCCGGGAGGATTTATTACCAATCGAACAAAAAGCATTGGTAGATACCGGAGCTTTATTTCTTTGCATACCTGCACACATCGCATTGCAGCTAAACTTAAAAGAGTTTGAGAAAAGAGAAGTTATGCCGACTATACATACTAAATAGTCCAAACTCTTTTCTGTCGGCATAATACCATCTAAGATTTACACGTAGAGTCCTTCGGACTACTTAATAAATCAAGATGGTATTACAATTGCAGATGGCAGTAAACAATTGGTTCCTTATGTGGGTCCGCTGCAAATAAATTGTATGAATCGTATGTGTCTTACCGGAGCGCTTGTTGTGGGGAACACTGTTTTACTGGGCGCCATACCAATTGAAGACATGGATTTGGTTATTCATCCAGTCCAGTTAAAACTTACTGTAAATCCTGAGAATCCAAATATAGCAGGTGCTTTACTAATGTAATTCTATAAATAAGTGTCCAGATGCATTTGCAAATCGGCATCTGTTTTTATCAGTACATCCCTTACTTTACTGCCCTGGTTGGGGCCCACCACTCCTGCAGATTCCAGTTGATCCATCAGCCTGCCTGCACGGTTGTAACCCAGCTTCATCCTGCGCTGCAGTAAGGATGTACTGCCGCTTTGTGTAGATACAATAATACGTGCCGCATCTTCAAACAGGGGATCTTTATCGTTTACATCAAAACCACCTTTTTCCATTTCTTTTTCATCTACATATTCCGGCAGCATAAATGCCTGGGCATATCCCCGCTGGCTTCCAATAAATTCATTTATTTTATCCACCTCTGGTGTATCTACAAAGGCGCACTGCAGCCGCACCAGTTCTCCATTGTAGCTGATAAGCATATCTCCTTTGCCAATCAACTGCTCGGCACCACCCGAATCAAGAATGGTACGGCTGTCAATTTTACTGCTTACTTTAAATGCAATACGTGCCGGAAAATTTGCTTTGATTGTACCCGTAATAATATTTACGCTGGGCCGCTGTGTAGCAATTATTAAATGCACCCCTACAGCCCTTGCCAGTTGTGCCAGCCGTGCGATGGGCATCTCCACTTCTTTACCTGCAGTCATTATCAGGTCGGCAAACTCATCCACCACCAGCACAATAAAAGGAAGAAACTGGTGACCTTTTTCAGGGTTAAGTTTACGGGCAGCAAATTTTTCATTGTATTCCCGGATGTTGCGGCAGCCTGCTTCCTTCAGCAAATCGTAGCGGTTGTCCATTTCAATGCACAATGCATTCAGCGTGTGCACCACTTTTTTTGTATCAGTTATAATGGCTTCTTCTTCTCCAGGCAATTTGGCAAGAAAGTGTCTTTCAATAGTTTTATAAATACTCAGTTCTACCTTCTTTGGATCTACCAATACAAATTTTAACTGAGATGGATGTTTTTTATACAGCAGGGAAACAAGTATGGCATTCAACCCTACCGATTTACCCTGGCCGGTAGCACCCGCCATTAATAAATGCGGCATACTTGCCAGGTCAACAATAAAATTTTCGTTGTCTATTTTTTTGCCGATGGCAATGGGCAGCGAAAAATTATTGTGCTGAAATTTTTCTGAAGAAAGTAAGGTCTTCATGCTCACAATCGTCTTCTTTGCATTGGGCACTTCTATACCAATGGTACCCTTGCCTGGTATGGGTGCTATGATGCGTATGCCCAGTGCAGCAAGGCTTAGCGCAATATCATCTTCCAGGTTTTTTATCCGGGAAATACGCACACCTGCTGCCGGAATAATTTCATACAGGGTAACGGTGGGGCCTACAGTAGCAGATATTTTTTGTATGGTGATGTCATAATTTTTTAGCGTATTAATAATCTGATCTTTATTTGCCTGCAGTTCTGCTGCATCCTGAATTATTTTTTCGCTGCCATGCGCTTCCAGTAAATCCAGTCCAGGATATGTATAGTCTCTTAAATCCAGAACAGGATCATAGGTGGTGTCAATTGTCTGGCGTGTTCCAACACCAGATTTTTCTTCCGCTGCTTTTTCAGGCACTGCCTTTATTTCCAGTTCCAACGCTGCTGCATCTGTGTGTTTGGTGGATTTAGCTACAGCAGGTGCATACACATCATCTATTGGAATTTCTTTTTCTATCAGTTGAAAATTATTTTCATCATCGGTGGTTATTTCTTGCTGCAGCGGCTGCAGTTCGGTGTTATCTTTTATAAAATTTCCTTTCCTTTTTGCTGCTGCCGCAATTTCCTGCTCTTCCGCAGTATTTCCTTCAAGCCCGCTGTCACTGTATTGTGCCTCCTCCCCTGCTTGTGATACAGCATTTTTCGATGGCAGACGGAATGCCGGATTGAAACGCCATATAATGTAACACAACACTGCTACAGCCAGCACGGAGATGGTTCCCACCCGTCCGATTAACTGCATCATCCAGTCACGTACCATGTTGCCTGCATTACCGCCGTAGCGAAATTTATTTCCTTCAAACGCCACTGCAAAACCTATACTTAAAATAACAAGGCCGATTAATACATACTTGAGATTGCGGCTGACAGAAAATATTTTTTTACCAAAAAATAAATTTACACCGGCAATAAAAAAGAAACTGCAGATAAGATAAGAGGCCACTCCAAAGCCCCTGTAAATAAACAGGTGAGAAAGATAAGCACCCAAAGTGCCGAGCAGGTTGTTCACTTTAATATCGCTGCCCCAAAATAAACTGCTGCCTGTATTGAGTACTTTATCCTGATCTTCTTCCCATGTAAATAAATAAGAGGTAAATGCTATGAATAATAAAAAGGCTGCCATTAAAAAAAGCGTACCGGTTATTTTATGTGTGCGCTCATCTTTCAGCAACTGCTTCATTTCCACTTTGGGTGCGGTTTCTGGCTGCAGCATTGCCGTATCCCGGCTTTTCGGTTTATTGGTCTTCACTTTTTTACTCATTATCAACAAAGATAAAAAACACGGAGGAACAGGCAACAGATTTTGTTACCGGCATTAAACATATCAATGAAATTATGTAGGTTTGGTGAAACAGCCGTTTTGAAAATAATCTTTACTGCATTTATTTTATTTATGCTGAGCGGCGTTGCCAAAGCCCTGCCGCCAGACAGTGCAGCCTGTACGGATATAAGCGGATTAAAAGATTCCGTGTATTTAGAAAACTGTTTATTTTTTTCTGACAGCTCCGGTCAATTTAGTTTGGCCGATGCAGATAACGTCCACTGGCTCCCTTTTTCTGCATTCCACATTAAAAAGTTTGTGCCTGCATCGCTGGTTTCAAAAAAAATGTTTGTGTTGTTTTCTCTCCGCAATGAATCAGGTGCATTAAAAAAATTATATTTTTTCCCCGGCGTTTCTTACGCCTGCATCACCCTGTATAAAAAAGAAGGCGAACACAAATGGACAGCGTTAAAAGATATGAGCAGGGACGATGGCTATCAGCCTGTAGAAATAAATACGGGTCAAACACATACTTATATTGCAGCATTGCAATTCACACGAACAAGGTTTAACAGGCTGGTGCCGCAGCTAATTACAGCCCCTTACCTTCCCGTATACCAGCGCACTCAATATTTTACAAACATTTACTTCCTGCTGTTTGGCTACCTTTTTAGCGGCATCATTCTTATGATGACTTTTTTTTCGCTGGCAAATTATTTTCTCAGCGGCAGAAAAGAATTTTTATACAACAGTTTGTATGCAGGCTGTATTTTTCTGCTTGTTTTTTTAAGCACTTATACTGACAAACGTTCTGGTGTATGGGTAAATCTGTTTATTGGCCATACTGCTTTTTCGCTGCTCGCCATCGGCACAGTTTTTTATATCGCCTTTACAAGAAAATTTTTAGACACAAAAAAAAATTACCCAAAACTCAACAAGCTTTTTTTGTTTGCAGAAAGAAGCTTTGTTGCATTGTGGCTATGCTTTAGCATTCTGCATTTTTTTACAAATAATTTTTTGCTGCAAATCCTTATAGAAAACGTACTGAAATTTGCGGCGCTGTTTCTTGGGGTCGTATACATCATCGTAGCCGGGGTACAAAAAGACAGGTTTCTCAATTACATCGCATTGGGTAATGCCATCCTTATTTTGATGTCGTCAGTGTCATTGTATGTGCTGCTTTCCGGCATCAGGGAAAATTCTATATTTTCCCGTGCGATGTTTTATTATGAGATGGGTATTGCAGGTGAACTCATCTTCTTCCTGATTGGCCTTACTTATAAAAACAGGATTGATATAATTGAAAAAATAAAAGAACAGGAAGCGCTGAAGCTGGAACGGGAAAAACAAGGCTTTGAAACAAAACTCGCAGTAATAAATGCACAGCAAAAAGAACGCAACAGGATAAGTGCGGATATGCATGATGACCTTGGCTCCGGCATTACCGCCATAAGGCTGTACAGCGAACTGGCTAAATCAAGAATTGGTGAAGAAGCCGTACCTGAAATGCAAAAAATTTCTTCTTCAGCAAATGAGCTGCTCAATAATATGAATGCTATCATCTGGACAATGAACAGCAGCAATGACAGCCTGGAAAACATGGTGGCC
>JAYWIB010000004.1:0-5592 GCA_043789265.1 Chitinophagaceae bacterium | reverse complement strand
AACTTGGATAAATATTATAAAAAATGGCGGCAACGATTTTACTTATATCCTCGATTGGGTAAGCTGCTTTGCCTTGGCGGTTAATGAGGAGAATGCTTCTTTTGGCAGGGTGGTTACAGCCCCCACTAATGGCGCCGCAGGTGTAATACCGGCAGTGTTACAATACTATACAGTTTTTTGCAATGGAAACAGTGAAGATAAAATTATACAGTTTTTATTAACGGCAGGAGAGGTGGGCAGCATTTTTAAAAAAGGCGCCACTATATCTGCAGCCATGGGTGGCTGCCAGGCAGAAATAGGTGTAAGCAGTGCCATGGCCGCCGCTGCCCTTACTGAAAGTATGGGCGGCACGCAGCGCCAGGCATTGATGGCAGCAGAAATAGCGATGGAGCATCACCTCGGGCTTACTTGCGACCCCATCGCCGGCCTTGTACAAATACCCTGCATAGAAAGAAATACGATGGGTGCTATAAAAGCTATAACAGCCAGCCAGCTTGCATTGCAAAGCGCCCCCGACTTTGCCAGAGTAAGCCTGGATGGTGTAATAAAAACCATGTGGGATACAGCTCTAGACATGAACAGTAAGTACAAAGAAACCTCTGATGGTGGCCTCGCCATTAATATTCCTATCAGCCTGAGTGAATGCTGATTTTCTGTAGGTTCACACGTTTGATGAAGCCATTATTTTAATGTGTTGCCACGGGGAAAACATTTCATTCCATTAAAGTTTAAAATAGGAAAACTATCATTAATTTTGTCCGTATTGATATATTTACTTTCAAACTATATTTAATGAAGCAGTTATTAAAGAGTGTATTTGTTTTCTCTTGTTTTTTATTGCTAAGCGTATATTCAAACAATCTTTTTTCACAGGTTCCGGATGGTGGAATTACGGACCCGGATGCACCCATTGATGGAGGATTGGGTATTTTAGTGGCAGCAGGCGTAGGATATGGTATAAAAAAAGCAAGGGATAAAAAGAAAAAGAAAAAGAATTTGCTTCAATAACTTTTATGCCACACTGAAAAGCTATACATGTTTTTTACAGGTTGATTTCTTTATCAGACTGAATAAATACCGCATGTAACTTTTATAAAAACGCTCTGCATTCTTTCACGCTCTCCTTACAAGCCTCTGCAGCAAAAATGATAAATCCTTTTTTAAGAATATTTCCAGTGTCCGGCGTTTTTGCCTTTCGCAGATATGTATATTTTATTATTGCAGGCACTTTTTTATTGGCTTCCTGCAGCACTATTAAATCGCCTGGTTATTTGCTGAAAGAAATCAGCAAGGATACCGTAATTGCAAACACATCAGAAGCTGCCGGTGAACTTAAAATAGCGGCAAAGGATATACTACTTGTTACCTTATCAAGCCTTAGTCCGGCGGAAGATGCTGTTTTTAACGCACCTGGTGAAGTAAAAAATGGAACAGGTGGATATAAGGTAACTGAAGATGGTAAAGTATTTTTTCATAAGATAGGGGTGTTATCTGTGGCGGGCCTTACAAGGCGTGAGCTTAAAACAAAATTAGAAAATGAGTTACAGCCTTATTTTAGAGATCCTGTAATTACGGTAAATTTCGCCAATCATAAAGTTACCGTTCTTGGTGCGTCTTCTTCTTCAAAAGTAATAGATATGCCTGCGGAAAACATCAGCATATTTGACGCACTTGCTATCAGCCCCGGTGCCTCGCTGGAAAATATAAAAATAAATAACATAATGGTGGTAAGGGAAAGGAGCGGCAGCAAAGAAATTAAACACATAAACCTGGAAGACAAATCTATTTTTAATTCTCCGTGGTATTATCTGCAGCCCAATGATGTGGTATTGCTGACGCCCGATTACGAAAAAACAGAAAAGCAGGAAAGAAGATTGCGGACACAGCAAACAACCAGTTTTGTTTGGCAGGCATTGTCTATCGTTATTTTAGTATATCAGCTTTTTAAATAGCAGTAAGCAGGCTAATATTTAAGATATGAACGAACAGGAATTTTTCAGGGAAAAGCAGGAGGTTAATTTTTTTGTTCAGATAATACAAAAATACCTTCCCTTCTGGCCCCTGTTTGCGCTTACCATTCCTATCGCTTTGAGCGTATCGTACATTTATCTCCGCTCACAGGTGCCCATATACCTGGCCAGCGCCAAAGTGCTGTTGAAAGACCCTAACAAAACCGGGGGCGATTCCAAAGTGCTGGACGCACTGAATATCTTCAGCGAAAAAAAAATTGTAGATAACGAAATTATTGTACTCCGTTCATCCGGCATTATGGAAGAAGTGGTGAAAGATTTGCACTTGTATTCAAGTGTATACAACCGGGGCAAGGTGCGTACCGAAGAATTATACGGACTAAACTCACCCATTGATTTTATGGTGCTGGATATCGACAGCATTGTAAATTATTCCAGTTACGATTTTAAAATAAACTGGAAAAAGCGTCTTGTAAATATCAACAGTCAAAATATCCATTTCGATTCTTCAGTATTACTTGGCAGGGCTACGGTAAAATTGGTGATGAATAAGTCCTACAATCAAAACCTGGCAGGCAAAAATTATTTTGTACAGATAAAGCCTGTCAGCAGTACTGCATCTCAAATCATTGGTTCATTAAGGGCATCAGCCTTATCCAATGTATCCACCGTACTGGATGTTAAGCTGGAAACACCCGAGCCGGTAAAAGGAAAAGACATTCTTACCCGCCTTTTTCAGGAATACAATGCCGCCGGCATACAAGATAAAAATCAGATTGCTTTTAAAACACAGCAGTTTATAGAAGACAGGCTGCATCTGGTAAACAACCAGCTCGACAGTGTGGAAAGAAATATAGAAAATTATAAATCCAGGGAATCTGTTTATTCATTGGGCATGCAGTCGGAGGTATACCTGAATAGTGTAGAGGCACTGGATAAACGCAGCAGCGAAATAGATTTACAGTTGGATATGCTGACGGAAATAAGACGGTATGCAATTAACAAAGGCAAAAAACCTGGTACAGTGCCATCGCAATTGTTATTAACCGATCCTACCCTGGCCGGGCTGCTCACTAATTTATACGATGCCGAATTTCAACTGGATAATGTAAGTGCTACAAGCGGTGAACAAAGCGAACCCGTATTGCTTGCACAGGAAAAAGTAAGGAGAATTAAAGCGGATATTTTAGAAAATATTTCCAACATTAATGTGTCGTTGTTAAATGTAAAAAGAAGTATACTCCGGGATGTAAATCAAAATGCTTCGCTGCTGAAACAGGTGCCTCAAAAGGAAAGAGGCTTACTGGAAATAAGCCGGCAGCAAGCTATCAAAAATAACATCTACTCCTACCTGCTGCAGAAAAGAGAAGAAACAGCTTTGTCGTCTGCATCTACTTCATCTGATTTAAGGGTGCTGGAAAATCCAAGTTCATCTGGCCCCATACGCCCGGTACCCAAGGATTATTATCTTACCGGTTTTATTATCGGGCTATTATCCGCTATCATGCTGGTACTTTTTAAAGAGCAGTTTAAAAGTAAAATTCTTTTCCGTAGCGATATAGAAGATAAAACCTCCATTCCCTTTGCAGGAGAAATTGTACAGGCACATTCCAAAACACCTATCATCATCAGCGAGGGCAGGCGTACCGTTATTGCCGAACAGTTCCGTACACTCCGTACCAACCTTACTTACATGGGTTTTAGTGAAGAGAAAAAATCACTGATGGTTACATCCAGTGTTTCCAGCGAGGGCAAAAGTTTTATTGCAATAAACCTCGCCATTAGCATTACACTTACCGGAAAAAAAGTAGCGCTTATGGAAATGGATCTCCGCAGGCCCAAGCTCAGCAAGCTTATCAATGTGGAAAGAGATCCGGGTATTTCAAACTATGTAGTGGGCAAGGCCAGCTTCGAAGATATTATTAAAGAAACCACCATACCCAATCTTTTCATTATTCCTGCCGGAGCCATACCACCCAACCCCACAGAACTTATAAGCCGGGAAGCATTTGCCGAATTAATGGCAAAAGTAAAAGAGCGGTTCGATTATGTAATCATTGATACAGCACCCATTGGCCCTGTAACAGATGCGCTGCTCTTAAAAAATTATGGCGATGTCACCTTGTATGTATTGCGCCACGACAGAACACCCAAAGTGTTTTTAAAAATGATCAACGAATTAAAAAACAGCAATAAATTTAATAATTTATGCCTTGTATTTAATGGGGTAAAAAAGAGGGGTATTTCTTTTGGCAGTGCCAATAACGGCTACGGCTATGGGTATGGCTACGGCTATGGATACGGCTATGGATACGGATATGGCTATGCCATTGAAGACAACAACAGCCTGCCCGGGAGGATAAAAAGATGGTGGAAAAAATTTAAAGAAAATGTAAGGAATTGATTGCTGTACTGCTGCTTCCGGCATACGGTTTTTAATTTCTTGTTGTACAATAATTAACAATACAATTAACAGGCTTCAGTTGCAAAAATTATGTGACTGAGGGATAGCGAAGCTATGTAATGTCAGAAAATAAAATGAGTTGGTTTGCCATGTATACCAAGCCCAGGTGGGAAAAAAAAGTTTCAAAAACACTGGATGAATTGGGCATAGAAAATTACTGTCCGTTAAATAAAGTAATAAAGCAATGGAGCGACAGAAAAAAAGTAGTGCTGGAACCATTGTTCAAATCTTACGTATTTGTTCGGGTAAATGAAGAAGAAAAGTGGGAACTGAAAAAAGTAAATGGTATTCTGAACTTTGTATATTGGCTGGGCAAGCCTGCACACATTAAGGATGAAGAAATTGCTGTTATCCGCCGCTTCCTCAATGAGTTTACCGATGTACAGGTACAGGAGCATAAGCACCTGCACGTAAACTCTGCCGTACGCATCCGCCAGGGTGTGATGATGAATTACAAAGGTATTTTAATAGAACTGCAGGGTAAAAGTGCCAAGGTAAGAATAGACAGCATGGGCGTACAATTGTATGCTATGTTCGACAAAAAAAATCTTGAAAACATTTCTTTTTAATTTCCGTTATGTGCAGAATAGCAGGATTGCTAAATAAAAAAATACCTGCCGCCACGCTTACAGCATATGTAAGCAGTATGTGCAGCACACTTAAGCATGGCGGGCCCGATGATGAAGGCATGTATACAAATGCAGCACACAATTTTGTATTTGGTCACCGGCGGCTGTCCATAATAGATTTATCTGCAAACGGTCACCAGCCTATGTTTTATAAGGATGGCAGGTATGTAATTACGTACAATGGCGAGCTGTATAATTATCCGCAACTTAAAGAAGCATTAAAAAAAGAAGGCTTTCATTTTACCACTGCCTGCGATACGGAAGTGATACTGGCTGCATACGCTGCATGGGGTACCAATGCATTTGAAAAATTTAGCGGCATGTTTGCTTTTGCCCTTGCAGACAATCTTTTAAATGAAATTATACTTGTAAGAGATTCAGCCGGCATTAAACCACTTTATTATTCGCTGCACCAGCAGGCGCTGGCATTTGCATCCGAAGTAAGGGCATTCAACTGTATACCTGGCCTGCAGCAAAAAAATGATAAATGGCCGGTATATCTCCTCGCTTATGGTCATTTACCCGAACC
>JAYWIB010000003.1:0-5595 GCA_043789265.1 Chitinophagaceae bacterium | reverse complement strand
TCTATCTGCCGTGCGCCAAAAACCATACATGTGTACGGAGAGCATGACATTTTTTTGAGGATCGCTGTCAAATAATTCATCGCCCCAGGTTAATAAGCTTTCCGGATTTTGGCCACAGTTGCCTCCGGCATCAATACATATCAAGCTGCGTATGCCTGCTTCCCTGAATCTCTGTATAGCAACCTTGTAACAGTTCAGCCAGTCTATCGTGTTATCGCCCCATTCATTGGCAATGTTTATAATCATTTTTCCTTCATAATCTTTTAATACCTGCAGCATATCGGGCGACAGCCATTCGTTCACAATTTGTGTAATACCCATTTTTCCATCAGCCGCAGCCCTGGAGCATTCGCTAAGGCAGGTGGCATCATGCATTTCCATCATAGGCACCAATCCTGCTGCAATTGCTTTTTGCAGCAGGTTTCTTTTTTGTGCTGCAGAAATTGATTGGCTGTTCCAGGTCCACGATTGTCCGCTGGTAACGAGGCGTACAATGTTTGCTTTTGTTTTTGGTATTTCCACAGCAAGTGCCTTCAGCATATTGGCTTCATCAAGCCACACATGCACACTGTTTACGCCATACGGTATCCAGGGTATGCCATCTTTATCAGTAATATTTCCATCCTTTACTTGCAAACCGGCATAGGGCAGAGAAGGAACTGATGGTAATGGAGGCTCAGGTGTATCTGTTGGTTTTTTTTGGCAACTGAGGGCAAGGAAAAAAACGCCTGCTGCTACAACAACACGAAATATTTTTGCAACCATAATTATTTTTTACAAGTTAATATTAATGTATGGGTAGCTTATATGCACTGTGCTGATAAGCCATTAAATTATTAGATGAACTTTCTCAAAAAATTATTCTTGCAGAAGAAACGAGATTGTTTTTGTATCAAAAAAGTCTTTGTGTTTCTGTAAAACAAACGGGCGGGCCATAGCATTTTCGCTGGCTGTTAGTTATTGCAAAAGATTTTTTTTATTTCGTGTATAAAAGCATGCGTATTAAAAATTATTAGCCGCATTTAAAAAATAAAAGTCTCAGTTAATTATTTTTTTCACTGTATCTTTTTATTCGGCGGGTAGCAGCAATAAATTTTTTTGCTAATTTATCCTCAAATAAAACATCTGTTCATTTTAACCGTATCACCCACACCCCATGGCCTGCCACAGTAATATCAGTAACTGCGGAAATCTGCTGCTGCGTGCCTGTCCATAAATCAGTAAGTTTTTTTGCATTCAATATTTTTAAGTTATCCCATTTTATTTTTTTTGTTACAGGCAGTTCGCTGCGGTTAAAAAAACAAAGTGCTGTTTCACCGTTGCTCAATTCCTTTCTAAAAATCTGGAACCTTCCTTCGTCCACAATTTTTTCTGCCTGCCTGCCGAGTGCATCCTGGTTAAGGGCAATTACTGCCTTATTGGTTAATATTTGTTTTGTGCTGTCTGTCATTTTTCTTAAATCGTTGCCAGCCATCAGGGGCGAACACATCATTGCCCACAAGCTAAAGTGAGAGCGGTTTTCAGCAACGGTCATACCGCCGTTGCCCGCCTGCAGCATGTCCATATCATTCCAGTGTCCGGGCCCGGCGTATGGCTGCAGGGTACGCTGCATATCCAGTGTAACCAGTACACCGCCACCCCACACTTTGCCATCATCTGCATACAATCCGTGGTCAAAATTATCGCCAATGTCTCCGGTGGTACGCCAGCAGTGTCCAATATCTTTTGCCCATTTCCAGGGTTTACTCAGTCCCCATTCGCAAATACTGAGTACCATGGGGCGGCCCGCTTTGCGAATGGCATCACTAAATATTTTGTAGGAAAAAGCTGCGTCCATATTGTCTGTATTGCACCAGTCAATTTTTACATAATCCACGCCCCAGGCGGCATACATGCGCATGTCCTGGTATTCGTACCCACGGCTGCCGGGGCGTTTGGCGCAGGTTTGCAAACCGGCGCAGGTGTATATGCCAAACTTTAATCCTTTGCTGTGCACATAGTCGGCCACAGCTTTAATACCAGATGGAAATTTTAAAGAATCGGCTAAAATGTTTCCATACGCATCTCTGTCTGTCTGCCAGCAGTCGTCTATATTGATGTATTGATAGCCGGCTTTTTTCATACCGCTGCCTACCATTGCATCAGCCATTTCTTTAATTACCTTTTCATTCAGCCCTTCACATTCAAAATAATTCCAACTGCTCCACCCCATTGGCGGGGTGGCGGCAAGCTCGGTATATTTTTGCGCCGCCATGCTACTGCTTAAAAATAAAAAAACAAGTATGCATAACCGGGGTGGTGTCATTTTTAAATTTGTATTTGTGTGATGCTGATAAACTAACAGTTTTAATGGAGGGACTGAAAAAAAGTTTTTTGAAATTTCTTACAAGTAAAAAAAACATTCACTTATTTCTGTGCTGCACTGTGCTTTTTCTCTTATTTGGACGACAAACAAATATTTTTCAATTTACGAAGTCAATATTTTTATAAATTTACACAGGAATGACTGTTAATACATTTCGCTATTTTTAGCTTCATTATAAGTAGTGGTAAATTATTTTTAATTTTAAAAAAATACGATGAAATCAAGGAGAAATTTTTTGCAGCATGCCATTGCCCTCGCAGGCGGAGGGTTACTGCTGCCGGCACTGAATAATAATGCATTTGCT
Organism: Chitinophagaceae bacterium; assembly: GCA_043789265.1. GTDB lineage: Bacteria > Bacteroidota > Bacteroidia > Chitinophagales > Chitinophagaceae > Ferruginibacter. The sequence continues at coordinate 2,926 of JAYWIB010000003.1, read as the reverse complement.
ATTTTTAAAAACCGGCTGCTGCCCAGTGATCAATTAAATATCGGCGCTATTGGTATCAATGGCATGGGCTGGGCCAATGTAAAGAGCGCATTAAAAATACCCGGCGTAAATCTTGTAGCCATTTGCGATGTGGACCAAAACGTAATTGATAAACGCAAAGGCGAAATGAGCCAGCTTAATGTAAATGCTGCCAAAGTAAAAACATACGGCGACTACAGGGCATTGCTGGATGATAAAGATGTGGACGCAGTAATTATAGGCACACCTGACCACTGGCATGCGCTGATGGAAATTGATGCATGTGCTGCAGGCAAAGATGTATATTGCGAAAAACCAGTAGGCAATTCAATTGGCGAATGCCATGCAATGATACATGCACAGCAGCAATACAACAGGGTGGTGCAGGCGGGGCAATGGCAGCGCAGCCAGCAGCATTTTAAAGATGCAATAGATTTTGTACAGGGTGGACAGTTGGGCAATATAAGAACAGTAAAAGTATGGTGCTACCAGGGATGGATGAAGCCCGGCGCCGTAGTACCGGATACTCCACCGCCTTCAGGGGTGGACTATAAACAATGGCTGGGGCCTGCGCCCACACGGCCTTTTAATGCAAGCCGTTTTCATTTTAATTTTCGCTGGTTTTGGGATTATGCCGGTGGCTTAATGACAGACTGGGGTGTACACTTAATTGACTATGCTTTATTGGGAATGAAATCGCCCACACCGAAATCAATTTCCGCATTGGGCGGCAGGTTTGCTTACCCAGAGCTGTATGAAGAAACACCTGACACACTCACCACCCTGTATGAGTTCGATAATTTTAATATGGTGTGGGATTCTGCCATGGGTATTGGCAATGGATCATACGGCAGGGATCATGGCATTGCTTATATTGGTAACAATGGCACCTTAATTTTAGACAGGGGCGGATGGGAAGTAATTGAAGAAAAAGAAAGTAAAAATAAAATAGCTATACCGCTGGTAAAAGCATCGGACAATGGATTGGATAAACACCTGCAAAATTTTGTTGACGTAATAAAATCAAGAAAAATGGATGACTTACATTGCCCAATACAGGCAGCAGCGCATGTAGCCATCGTAGCGCAAATGGGAAACATTGCTTACCGAAGCGGAAAAAAATTAGCATGGGATGCAGCCAACGATCGCTTCATTGATAAGGATATCAACAAAAAATATTTTACAAAAGAATACCACAATGGTTATCATTTACCAAAAATTTAAACAGCATTTACATACATCAATAATGAAAACAGTATCGCTTTTTTTAGCAGCAATATTTTTATTTGTTGCACATACAAAATCGCAGCATAAGGACAGTACAGCACCATCCAAAAATTCACCTTCATTGCCCGGCCCGGAAAAGCCGGAAGCTACAGAATTTTATACACCAGTGCCACCAATAGTTACACCTGCTGCCAGCATCGGCTATCCGCCTTCCGATGCCCTCATTTTATTTGATGGAAAGAATTTAGATGAATGGGTTTCCAGCAACAACATTGCACTGCCTGCGCAATGGGTAATATCCGGCGATGCTGTTACTGTAAATAAAAAGTCCGGCGACATACAAACTAAAAGAAACTTCACTGATTTTCAGTTGCACATAGAATACCGCATGCCATCCGGCATTACCGGCACCGGGCAGGCAAGGGGCAACAGCGGAATTTTTTTAGCCTCGCCGCCAGAGCAGGGTGGATACGAACTGCAGGTGTTGGATAATTATAACAACAGCACCTATGTAAACGGACAGGCAGGCAGCATGTATAAGCAGGCGGTTCCATTGGCCAACGCATGCCGCAAGCCCGGCGAATGGCAAACGTACGATGTGGTATGGACTGCCCCAAGATTCAATGACCACCGCATCCTGCAGTCACCCGCAAGAATAACTGTTTTTCACAATGGCGTGCTGGTGCAAAATAACACTACCTTACTTGGGCATACACCTTATATAGGGCAGCCAGCTTATAGGGTGCATGGCCCGGCGCCCATAAAACTGCAGGCACATGGCGACCCGAGTGAACCCATCAGCTACCGAAATATTTGGCTGAGAGAATTGTAAAAATATTGGAGAACAGTTGCTGAAAAATTATGCAGTTTTATTAATGGCAAGATTATTTTTTTGAACATGGTTATTAGTCTCTGTCAATGCTTGCGTGTCTAAATCACTTATTGCACGTTGTATCTGGATAAAATGCCGCTGTTGATGTGCCGTTAAAAATCTAAAAGTATCACCCAGTTTTAAACGTATGAAAGCAGACAATGAAGTGGGTATCCGAAGCCGGCCGATGTTTGCATTTTCTGCTATCTGCAGCAGATTCAGCAAATGATGCTGATGCTGCAAAAATTCTTCAAGCACCTGCATTGCATTCGGCCCGGCGGCGGGTACAGCATTTGCTGGAGCTTTCATTTTACTTTTTATTTTACCATCATTGCCGGGCTTCATCAACTGTGTAAAATAATTGCCCAGCCACCCCGGTGTAAAATAAACTTCGGGAACAGTTTGATGATGATTTATTTTTTTTTCAATTGCATTGATGTAAAAGCGGGCATATACATTCAGGTGATCCAGCACCTGCGCCACACTCCATTTTTTATCTGCAGGCTGCTGCTCTAACAGTTGCGGATCGGCCTGCTTTAGATAAGTTGCCTTCAAAATTATTTCCCGTACATCTTCCTTTGCCTGCTGCAGCAACAGGCTGCTGTGTATCTTTTTCATGTTTTTTATTTTACACAAAGCTCTTTACTGCATTCGTATTTATTATTGGTATTTACCAAGATTTTTGCATAACGGCTTACTGAATTTTTATACTGTTCATCAACTTGCTGAAGTTGCTTGCATCCATACCAAGGTAAGATGCCAGGTACTTGTGCGGCACCAGTTGTAAAATGTGCGGACTTCTTTTTAAGA
>JAYWIB010000002.1:0-5606 GCA_043789265.1 Chitinophagaceae bacterium | reverse complement strand
GCGGTGTTGCTTACGATGATTTATCGCCCGATAAAATGGTGATTGTTGATTTTGACGGGAAGACAGTGGAAGGAAATCTCCGGCCATCTTCAGACACATATACACATGCAGTGCTGTATAAACACTGGGAAAAAATTAGTGGCATTGTGCATACCCATTCCACCTACGCCACCGCATGGGCGCAGGCACAAAGAGACATACCAATTTTTGGTACCACCCACGCCGATTACAATACCGTTGACATACACTGCACTCCACCCATGGATGATGAAATGATAAAGGGTGAATATGAATATCAAACCGGTTTTCAAATACTGGATTGTTTTAAAAATAATTATTTGAATTACGAAGAAGTGGAAATGGTATTGGTAGGCAGTCATGCACCATTTACCTGGGGCAAAACAGCAGCCAAAGCCGTACACAACAGCGCCGTGCTGGAATGCATAGCCAAGATGGCATTGCTTACTGAGCAGATAAATGCAGATGCACCAAGATTAAAAGATTCACTGATAAAAAAACATTTTGAAAGGAAGCATGGGCCGGATTCTTATTATGGACAATAAAAGCCCCGTCAAGCCCCTCCTAACCTCCCCTGAGGGGAGGAACAGGAAAGAGTCTGTTTATTTTAAGTGCTTGCTGATAAGTTAGAGTGGTTGAAATATTGTTGATTAAAGAACAAAAAATGATGTGGAAAGCCCCCTCCGCCCCCGACGGGGGAACCTTGGAACCTGTGAACTAAAAATAGTTTTTTATATAGGAGGGGTGTGGGCTTGTGTTGATTAAATAACTGAAGAAGATGTGGAAGATAAAATGTTTATTAAAGGTATGAAGCACCGCTCTCCCCATGGATAATCGGGAGAGAAGGAGGATGTGGTTTTTAGATAATGCGGAAAAAGCCCAATAACGATATGCAGTAAAAGAGAGCGACGCAACGATGCTTTATAGTAGTTCAACAGCCGGTAACAAAAAAAATAGAATGATATGAATAAGCACAACACTCCCTTGTCGGATGGGGGTTCTGAACTTTGGTTTGTAACAGGCAGCCAAAACTTATACGGCGAAGAAACATTAAAGCAGGTGGCGAAACATTCTTCGCTTATTGCAAAATCATTGAATGATGCTGAAGCAATTCCGGTGAAAGTTGTTTTTAAACCAGTATTAAAATCAACAGAAGAAATATATAATTTATGTGTGGATGCAGGCAGTACAAAAAAATGTATCGGCATCATAACGTGGATGCATACCTTTTCTCCGGCTAAGATGTGGATTAACGGATTGAAAGTTTTGCAAAAACCAATGCTGCACCTGCATACGCAGTTTAACCGTGACATACCATGGGCAACAATTGATATGGATTTTATGAACCTCAATCAATCGGCTCATGGTGACCGTGAGTTTGGTTTTATAATGAGCCGTATGCGGCTGAACAGGAAAGTGGTGGTGGGCCATTGGCAGGATAAAATGGTTGTTAATCAAATAGCATCCTTTGCCAGGACTGCATTGGGCTGGCACGACTGGCAGGGTGCAAAGTTTGTTCGCTTTGGCGATAACATGCGCTATGTGGCCGTAACCGATGGTGATAAAGTGGAAGCAGAAATAAAATTTGGTTATAGTGTAAACACCTGTGGCATTGGTGATTTGGCCGGTGTAATAAATAATGTAAAAGAAACTGCCGTTACAAAACTCTGCGATGAATATGCGGAGCAATATAAACTGATGCCTTCTTTAAAAAAAGGAAATAGTCAACATCACAGTTTGCGTGATGCTGCTAAAATAGAAATTGGTATCCGTAAATTTTTGGAAGCAGGAAATTACAAAGGCTTTACCGATACGTTTGAAGACTTGCATGGTCTTACACAACTGCCGGGCATAGCTGCACAAAGATTGATGGCAGATGGTTATGGCTTTGCTGGCGAGGGCGATTGGAAAACTGCTGCATTGGTGAGGGCAATGAAAGTAATGGGGGCAGGATTGCCTGGCGGCAATTCTTTTATGGAAGATTACACTTATCATTTTGAACCGGGCAATGAAATGGTGTTGGGCAGCCATATGCTGGAGATATGTCCATCCATGGCGAATTCAAAACCATCCTGCGAAATTCATCCCCTGGGTATTGGCGGCAAAGCCGATCCGGTGCGGCTGGTATTTAATGTGGCTGCAGGTGATGCACTCAATGCATCGTTAATAGATATGGGCAACCGCTACCGGTTACTGGTAAACGAAGTAAAAGCAGTAGCGGTAAAAGAAGCATTGCCTGAATTGCCTGTGGCAAGAGTGCTGTGGAAACCCTTGCCGGATATGAAGCAGGCATGTGCAAGCTGGATATATGCAGGCGGTGCACACCACACCTGCTACAGCCAAAACTTGACAGCAGAAAATCTGCAGGATTTTGCAGACATGGCCGGCATTGAATTCATCAACATCAATGCACAATCCACCACACAAAGCATACGCAATGAATTAAGATGGAATGAAGCGTATTACCTTAGCAAATAAATAAACACATCAGCGATTGCCCTTTTTATTTTTAAAACCACAGCTATATGAACAGTTTACAGTTAATGGATTATTTAGTTTTTTTATTTTATTTTTTATTGGTGAGCAGTTATGGTATATGGATTTACCGCCGCAAAAAAAATAAAGATGCCAGCACCAAAGATTATTTTCTGGCAGAAGGTTCACTTACGTGGTGGGCCATTGGTGCATCACTGATTGCGTCTAATATTTCTGCAGAGCAGTTTGTGGGCATGAGCGGCGAAGGTTATTTTGTGGGCATTGCGGTGGCTGCTTACGAATGGATTGCTGCCATTGCATTAATCATCATCGCCATTTGGTTTATCCCTATCTATCTAAAGAATAAGATTTACACCATGCCGCAGTTTTTAAAAACACGGTACAATGAAACGGTGGCGCTTATCATGGCCATCTTCTGGCTGTTTCTGTATGTGTTTGTAAACCTTACTTCTATTTTATACCTCGGTGCAGTTGCCATTAATGGTTTGGCAGGTGGTGAATATTTGCATGCCATCATGATTGGTTTATTGATATTTGGAATGATAATAACATTAGGTGGAATGAAAGTGATTGGGTATACAGATGTAATTCAGGTGGCTGTGTTAATCATTGGCGGATTGGCCACCACTTATATGGCATTGACAATTGTGAGTGAAAAATTTGGCATGGGTACCAGCATGCTCAATGGCTTTGCTACTTTATTAAAAGAAGCGCCTGATCATTTTCACATGGTGTTTGCAAAACCAAGCGTACACAGTGGCATATTGGGTACACCTGAAAATTTAGCTATACAAAAATATGTAGTGCTGCCGGGCATTGCCATGTATTTTGCAGGGCAGTGGATAGTAAATTTAAATTACTGGGGCTGCAATCAATACATTACACAGCGGGCATTGGGTGCCAATTTGCAGACTGCAAGAACAGGAATTTTATTTGCAGGGTTTTTAAAATTGCTGATGCCTGTTATCGTTATGTTGCCGGGCATCGCTGCCTATGTATTGCACAAGGGTGGTCACTTGAATGATTTTAGCGGAGGAAAAGATGGTGCGTATTCTGCCATACTTGCCTTTCTGCCTGTTGGGTTGAAAGGCCTTGCTGTAGCAGCTTTAACAGCAGCCATAGTTGCTTCGCTTGCAGGAAAGGCCAACAGCATTTCCACCATTTTTACTTTGGATATTTACAAAAAATACATTAACAAAAATGCCGATGAAAAAAAGATGGTGTGGACAGGAAGGCTGGCTGTGGTGGCGGCCATGCTTTTTGCGTTGATCTTTACCTGGTCGGATTTGCTGGGCATTGGCGGCGAGGGTGGTTTTACTTTCATCCAAAAGTATACAGGCTTTATCAGTCCCGGTGTGTTTGCCATGTTCATCCTCGGCATGTTTTGGAAACGTACTACCGGCGCTGCTGCATTAACAGGATTGGTGCTGGGATTTGCACTGGCAATATTTTTCAACAATTATGCCGTATCAATATTTGGAAAAGAAACCTGGCTGTATACTGCGTTTGAATATCAGAAGATGGACAAGGGCATCGTAAAAACTGTTGTTGAAATTCCATTTTTAATAAACATGGGCTGGTCGTTCTTTATAACTGTTGCCACCATGGTGCTGATTAGTTTTGCCGGGCCAAAAATAAATCCCAAGTCATTTGAAATAGACAGCAGCATGTTTAAGTTAAAACCGTCTACCATTTTACTGATAGTGATAACGCTGATGCTGCTGACGGCTTTGTATGTGCGGTTTTGGTAAAACTGCTTATCAGAATTTGCGTGATGTGAAAATATTGCAATACTACATGGATGTATATTTTAATTAGTATTCATACCATGTATATTTTTATGTGCGTTCATAATTTATTCATTTTCCTTATCCATATATACCGTAAAAACTAAGGATAACCTGTAAAATTTATAAGTCTTGTAAGAGAGTTATAAAGTGTTCAGAAATTATACTGAGCACCTGAACCGTAAAGTTTGCACTGGATCTTTTTTTATTTTTTTGCTCCATTCTCTGCTATACCTGCTCCAAACAATCCATCTTTTTTACTGAGTATCGTAACAATATTTCCGGTGCTAATTGTTCCTGTACCTGCGGCCATTACATTTTCACCAAAATAAGTTTTATTGTTTTGGCTGCGGTAGATGCTCAAAGTTTTTAAAGGCTCTTTTCCTTTTGCTGCAGTGGTTTGGTTAATGGTGGTTACCACACAGCGGGCGCTTGGCTTTACACCAAAAAAATGAATGCCATTGATGCTAAATTCTTTCATGCTGTCTTCTTCATGTGCTGCTGTGCCGCTGATAACCATGTTGGGGCGGAAACGGTTCATCGGAATTATTTCTGTTGACCTGCTGTTGAATAACTCAAGCGATGCTTCGCTTGTCATCAATATAGGAAAGCCGTCAGAAAATGCAGTTACACCGTGGTTAATATTATATTGTTCATCTACCAGTACGCCTTCTTGTTCGGGCATGTATACAAGTTTACACTGCATACCCAGTTGCTGAGTAAACCACTCATCCGCAGCTTCACCTGCGGGCAAAGCGGCTGTTTTGCTGCCCCATATTTGTACTGTTACCGGTTGCTGCGGGGGAGGTGCAAGGGGTATAAAAAAGTTTTTATTGCTGTCATGTACATGCTGCAGCTTCCATCCATTTTCTGCTGCAGAAAGATGCAGCATTGCCATTGCCGGTATCTCTCTTTGCGATAAAAAATGTCCGTGCTCATCTGTAATCATCCATCGCCGGTCGTGTTCAAATCCATGCCTGGCAATGTTTACTGCGGGCAGCGCTATACCACCCAGCGATTTTACAGGATAAATGTATAACTGGCTCACTTGTATCATTTAGCTAAGGTATTGGTTAAGCAGATTGGCTGCACAAAAATTTCACCTGTTTTTTCACCGCTGTTTTACTGTCCGCTATCATACAAAATGTGTTCGTTTCCGTACACTTCAGTATATACATTTTTGCTAAATGCCTGCCAGCAAAGGGTTTCAGCAAATGGCATGGTGGTTGTTTATCTGCAAACGCCGCAGGCAAAGGGATTTAAAGTATCAGCTATTTAGTAATTTCAGCCAGAAAAAACAACCAC
>JAYWIB010000001.1:0-5608 GCA_043789265.1 Chitinophagaceae bacterium | reverse complement strand
CTTCAAATTTATTTGCGGCGCCAGTTGATTCATTAACACAAATTGGCTTAATACTGGGTGTGGTGGAAAAGCAAATGAAAGCAAACTGGGAAGGCACGTTAGAACAGATTGCGGCAATGGGCTATTCTTATATTGAGTACAGCAGCCTCTATGGAAGACCCCTTGCGGAATTTAAAAATAAACTGCAGCAGCTTGGTTTACGATCTGTTGCCGGCGGAAGTGTAATGGCTCAAATGCAGGACAAAAACAAACTGCAAAAATTAATTGATGAATCGCTGCAGTTAGAAAAAAAATACCTGATATGCTACTGGCCCTGGTTAGACGATGGCACCGGAAAAAAGGAAGCAGACTTTATGAAATGTGCATCGGTACTTAACAGTATAGGTGAGCAGTGCAGCAAAGCAGGTATTTATTTTGCAATGCACAACCACGATAAAGAATTTGTACAGGTGGCTAATAAAAAAACCGGCTATAATATTTTGCTTGAGCAAACAGACCCTGCTCTCGTAGCGATGGAACTGGACTTGTACTGGTCTACTTTTGCCGGCGCCAATCCGGCTGCATTGTTACTGGAATACCCCGGTCGTTTTCACCTGCTGCATGTAAAAGACATGGATAAAACTACACAAAAATTATATACCTGCCCCGGGGACGGCTGCATAGATTTTGCCCATATATTTTCCGCAGCTAAAACCAGCGGTGTACAATATTATAATGTAGAAATTGATGAACACCCGGCACCCATTGATTGTTTAAAAAATAGTTATACCTACCTGAAAACATTACGATATTAGTCATTTAAAAATTATTAACCCTGCAGCATTTTATTAATTGCCTGCTTCTTTTTTTGCCCGGCAACTATAGCTATTGTTTAAAAGTGCTATTTTAAATTGTTGCCGGCAACCACCCTGGTTTAAGGAATCAGCAGTGCTGTAATATAAAAACCAACTTTGCTAAAAGCAATTAAATCTGTTGGATTATTTAAACAGTATACAGCAGGACACATTAAAGATAAATTCTTCATACTTTGCATTTCATGCATTTTTTTAAAGGTCAATACCAGCATAATTGAGGTTCACACCGTTTGTTTTTATGGCTTATAATAAAAGTAATAAAATGTAAGACACATGCACGGTTATATAAATTGATAACAGGCGCCTGTTGCAGCCGGTGAAGTACTGGCCGGGATGAATTTTAAAAAGTAATTTGTTTTTACCATTTAATATGTTGTATGAATAAACCTGCATTACGCAGTGCCGGCTGGTTTGGAAGAAAAGGCAAAGACGGCCTTATTTACCGGGCATGGATGAAAAACCAGGGTATTCCCCCACACCAGTTTGAAGGCAAGCCTGTAATTGGTATTTGTAATACCTGGAGTGAACTTACGCCCTGCAATGCTCATTTTAGAGAATTAGCACAGCGTGTAAAAAATGGTATTTATGAAGCAGGTGGCTTTCCTGTAGAATTTCCGGTGATGTCTCTTGGTGAAACATTGCTAAAGCCAACGGCTATGCTGTTCCGCAATTTAGCCAGTATGGACGTGGAAGAAAGTATCCGCGGTAATCCTTTAGATGCTGTGGTGCTTTTATGTGGCTGCGACAAAACCACCCCATCGCTGGTAATGGGCGCCTGCAGTGTAAACATACCCACTATTGTAGTAAGCGGCGGGCCCATGCTTACAGGTAAATATAAGGGAACCAATCTGGGTACTTCAGATGTATGGCGCCTTACTGATGCAGAAAAAACAGGTGCGGTAACGCAGGAAGATTTGCTTGCCATTGAAGCAGGCCTGTGCCGCAGTGCCGGACACTGTGCTGTAATGGGTACTGCATCTACTATGGCCTGTATGGTGGAAGCACTCGGACTTACTTTGCCTGGTAATGCAGCCATACCTGCCGTGGATGCCAACAGAAATGTACTGGCACATATGTCTGGCAGCCGCATTGTGGAAATGGTAAGACACAACATACGTCCTTCGGATATACTTACCCGTGAGGCTTTTGAAAATGCCATCATTACCAATACCGCCATAAGCGGCTCCACCAATTTTGTAATTCATTTACTCGCCATCGCCGGCCGCATAGGTGTAAAGCTTACACTGGAAGAGTTTAATGACATCGCTAAAAATGTTCCATTAATACTTAACCTGCAGCCTTCCGGAAAATATTTTATGGAAGACTTGTATTATGCCGGCGGGCTGCCTGCTGTGCTGAAAGAATTGCATAATTTTTTACACAACGATGCCCTTACGGTAAATGGTAAAACAATTGCAGAAAATTATTCAAAAGCTGCATGTTGCAATAAAGAAGTAATTGCCACAGTAGATAATCCATTTAATGCAATGGCTGGTGTGGTGGTGCTTAAAGGTAATTTGTGTGAACTGGGTGCCGTAATAAAACCATCTGCAGCCAGCGAACATTTATTGCAGCATACAGGCAAAGCAATCGTATTTGAAGATATTGATGATTACAAAAATAAAATTGACGACCCAGCTTTGGAAGCAGATGAAAACAATATACTGGTATTAAAAAATGTAGGCCCTAAAGGATATCCGGGAATGCCTGAAGTAGGTAACATGACGCTGCCTAAAAAGTTACTGGAAAAAGGAATTACCGATATGGTAAGAATTTCTGATGGCAGAATGAGTGGTACCGGATTTGGAACGGTGGTGCTGCATGTAGCTCCGGAAGCCGCTATCGGCGGCACGCTGGCCATTGTGCAGCAGGGAGACAGCATTACCCTGGATGTACAAAACAGGCGTTTGCATCTGCATGTGTCTGACGAAGAAATTAATCAACGCAAAGCAGCATTATCCGCTTACACACCCTCGGCAGAAAGAGGGTATGCACACCTGTACCAGCAGCATGTGCAGCAGGCAAACCTCGGTGCCGATTTTGATTTTTTAGTGGGCAGCTCCGGCAGTACCGTTACCAAAGATTCTCATTAACAGCTTAAAAAAACGCATGAATTCCAGTAAAAATTTTATAAACGAAGTGGCCATCATTACCGGAGCCGGGCAGGGCATTGGGTTCGAAATTGCCACTCAATTATCACTGCAGGGTGCAGCCGTAGTATTAAATGATTATGATGATGCGCTTGCAGTAAAAGCAGCCGATGCTATAAATAAGGCTGGCGGTAAATGCATTCCGGTTTCTGGCGATGCAGGCAACATTAAAGTGATAGAAAATACAATTACAACTGCTGTAAAAAATTTCGGGGCTGTTACACTGGTGATTGCAAATGCAGGCCATTCCTTGTATGGCGATTTTTTTTCTTACTCTAAAGAAGATTTCGATAAGGTAACGTCATTAAACATGGGCGGCACTTTTTTTTTAGCACAATCAGCAGCCAAACAAATGATGGCACAAAAAACAGGAGGCAGTATGTTGTTTATCAGCAGCGTGGTGGGGCACCAGGCTATAAAAGATTTAGCTGCATACGCTATGACAAAAGCAGCAATTGAAATGCTTGCAAAAAATCTGGTGATTGAATTATCAAAGTATAACATTACAATTAATACCATTGCGCCGGGGGCTACTGCCACTGAACGCACCCTGACTTTTAACAACTATATTAATGCCTGGTCAGCCATTACACCCCTGGGTAAACCGGCTATGGTACAGGATATTGCCAATGCTGCTTTGTTTTTTCTTGCCCCTGCATCCCGCCACATTACAGGCCAAAATTTAATAGTAGATGGGGGATGGACATGCTACAGCCCCTTGCCGCCGGATAAATAGAAAATAATTGCTGAACGAAGCAGAATGGGTAAATGAGTAACACAATTAAAATAATACTTAGACTTAAATATTTTCAGCAGGTGTTAATTAGGCAATGAACACCTGCTTTGCCTGGCGCCGGTTCATTAAATAATATCCACCAAACAAAATGCTGCTGAATATTAATGTTGCTGCCAGGCTTCCTTTTAAAAAAGGTATTCCTGCTGCATAACATTCCATCAACCCTGCAAAAGATTTTGCATACGGCAGATTGTTTATACCCAATCCGCCACCAATCCACACTGCAAAGTTGGAAGTAAAAAAATAAAATATCACACCTGCCAAAGACCCGGCAGCAATGTGCATCCATTTATTTTTGTTAATTGCAAAACCGATTACAGTGAGTGAAGCAAAAAGAATATAATTGATCCACTGACCGCTGTAGAAACCTGGAATTGCCGACAGGCCAGTGCTGGAAAGTATTTCGTAAATAATATCAGAAACGAGCATGGAAAGCAATGGAAGAATAAATGCATATTTTTTTTCTTTTACGATGCTGCCGCTAAACAAAGCCATCGCAATCTGCGGTGCAAAACCCAGTGGCCTGCCCGGCATTATCCTGTATAAAGAAGCAATAAGCACCAGTAAAATAAAACTTCCTGCAATTGATTTATCAAACTTCATTTTTATTTTTTTTGTGCAGCAAAAATAGGTAATATTATGTGTGCACCAATATTTTAAAAAGGGCATTTATACCACTGCTGTTGATAACAGGCAGCCTATATACAATGGCTAAACACATACAAACCGGCAAGGCAGGCGAGCAATTGGCTGCTGATTATTTATTTAAAAAAGGCTATCAAATTTTAGCGCAGAACTGGCGGTACAGCCGCTGGGAAGTGGATGTAATTGCAGAGAAGAATGCCGTGCTTCATTTTATAGAAGTAAAAACAAGAAGCAGTAAAAAATTTGGTATGCCCGAAGAAAAAGTAAGCCACAAAAAAATTCAAAACCTGCTGCATGCAGCAGAGCAATATCTTTACCTTAACCCACAATGGAAAAGAATACAGTTTGACATTTTATCATTGCTAATAATAAAAGATATGCCGGCCGAATATTTTTTTATAGAAGACATATCGGGCTGAGATGGTTACTGGAGGCGTGCTTTCATCTTCTCTACCATTTTGTAAGTGGCCGGGCAGTACTCAATATTTTGTTTGTGTACATGAACATAGTCCACCGCTTTGGTACGGGTAAGGTGCGGAAAGCCTGCACAGTCGGAAGGCCGGATGGCATAAATGGAACATCTGTTATCAGCAAGGTTTAAAAACTGGCAGGGCTGTTTTTTGTTTTGCCAGTCGCCTTCTTTTTTATCGTACAGCAGCCATTTTTCTTTAAAGGCCACAGGTGTCATTTCAAAATGAACACTGATGCGTTTGATATCTTTTGGTGAAAAGGTAGGCGTCATTTTTTTGCAGCAGTTGCCACAGGTAAGGCAATCAATTTCCTGCCAAACTTCCTTATCCACTTCTATCATTACCTGGTGAATATTTTTAGGTGGATTTTTTTCGAGCCTTGTTAAAAAAGACCGGAACAATTTTCTATTGATACGAAATTTATTGCGGAACGACCTTAGATTTACAACCATTATTTAACTGGATTAGCTATATTGAAACGAAATTAGGGAAATAATTTTCACTGCAATTATTATCACACCGCAACGCTATGTGGGAAGCATATAAAAAAGGATTTAAATCGTACCTGCAACTGGAAAAATCGCTCAGCGATAATTCAGTAGAAGCTTACCTGCTGGACATTGAAAAGCTTACTGCTTACATCGCCATAAACAATTCCATTAAAACACCTGCAGATGTAAAACTTGCCGACCT